>MIDO01000110.1:0-12337 GCA_001831055.1 Verrucomicrobia bacterium GWC2_42_7
GAAAAGGACGAAAACCGAAGACCTCTAAAAACTGCGGGGAAACGGCTTTTATTGGCATAAAAGCGTTTCCCCGCACCACCTTCCTAAAAGGAGGCAATCTGCGCACTAACAAGTTCTTTCAGAACTTGTTAGTGCGCAGACATGGTTCAATCATAACATATCCTAAATACACCTTCATTTTTTCGAAAAATAGGGTTTTTAGAGGCGTCCAGCCTTCTTTTTCTGGGAAAGAAAGGTTTTCAGGTGCTTAATATCCATTTTAGCATTTACAAAGGAGTAAAGTTTTTATTAGAGTTGGGAAGGAGAGTTGTAAAAAAGCCGTGTTGCTGGTAAATTATTTTTTGAATTTAAGCATAAAGAAAAAGCTATCTGTTTTTTCGACGTTTTATATTTTGCTTATATTGGCGTTTATTGCGGTGGGTTCGGTTTTTTGGAAGAGCATTGATCGAAGTTATTTGCTTAAAGAAAAGGTTTATCAACTGGTACGCTTTGCGCAAAATGCACGTATTTTAGAAAAATCCTATCTGCAGTATTATGAGGTGCAGTACTATGAAAAAGTTTTGTTGGCTTGCGATGACATTCTCTCTTCGATCGATAGCCTTATGAAACAAAAGATACGAGTCGAAAAGATAAATGAGATTCGTGAAGACATTGACCTTTATAAGCGAGAGTGTAAAAACATTAATCAGTCCTATCAAGAGCGGTTAGGTCTTTACGCTGCCATCAACCAATACGAGGAAGAAGCAAGAACGTGCATTAATAGTTTTTGGAAATTTTATTCAGCTTATAAAGAAGGACTTCGTGCGGTGGGGAGGACTTTGCCTATTGGAGAAGAAACCTCAAGCATTGATATCGAAAATTGCTATAAGTTACTGTTACGCTTAAAAATCTATTTTCAACAATTTATACTAGAAGGAAAAAGAGAACATCTCATTGCTTTTAAAGAAATTCTGAATGGTGAGTATAATACCATTCTTGAATCTATATCAAAGGCTTCAAAAACCGTTACTGATCCACAAATTGTGGCATTTATTAACAAAATGACTTCCATTCTCGACCAATGTACACGCATTCCTGCGCCATTGGATGAATCTTTTGAGATAGCTAAGGCATCTATTGAATCATTGGACAAGATTGGAAGTAAAATATCCTTAAATGCGGATACGTTGCTCGCAGAGGCTGATCAAGCCAATAAAGATGCAATAAAAAGCGCTGCTGTTTTTATCTTTGGCCTTAGTTTAATAGGTATTTCTTTAGCTTTGGGATTCGGTGCCCTATTGAATAACTTGATAACAGGTGCCGTTCAAGCACTTATGGCGTTTGCAAAGGACCTTTCTGAGGGAGACCTCACTACTCGTATCAAAGTAACAACAAAAGATGAGTTGGGTAAAATGTCAGCAACATTTAACCAAGTTATCGATCGTTTTCAGAAAATTATTAAGGACGTCGATGTCAATACTAGGACTCTTAATAATTCATCAGAAAATCTCTCCATGACGTCAGATAAGATGAGTACGAGCGCTAATAAAATGAAAAAACAAGCAGCCAAAGTCGCCGCTGCAGGGGAAGCTCTCTCTTCTAATATCATTTTTATGGCATCTTCTGCCGAAAAAATATCCACTTCGGCCATAAATGTAACCAATAGCATTAGCCAAATCAGTCTCTCTATCAATGATGTTGCCAAAAGCTGTACAAAAGAATCAGAAATTGCAAAACATGCAGACCTTAAAGCACAAGAAGCAAGTGAAATGATGATGCGTTTAGGCAAAACAGCCCAAGAAACTGAGAAAATCGTCGAGTTAATCACTCATATTGCGGATCAAACGAACTTGCTCGCCCTCAATGCCAATATCGAAGCGGCCTCCGCAGGCGGTGCCGGTACCGGATTTTCCATCGTCGCAAATGAAGTCAAAACACTATCTAAGAAAAGCAGTGAATCTGCTATTCAAGTTAATAAGTTGATCGAACAAATCCAAAAAGATACAAAAACTGCCAATGAAGTTATCAAATCCGTAAAAGAAATCATTGGTGAAGTCTCAGTTATCTCGCAATCAATCGCCGTCGTCGTAGAAGAACAATCCTCCACCACCAACGAGATCGCCAGAGCTATGCAAAATTCTTCCACCGCAACTAACGAATTAGCTGGAAGTATTCACGAAGCGGCAAGACGCGCAACCGAAGTATCCAACAACGTCCAAGGGGTCAGCCTAGACGCAGATCAGGTTGCGTTGGGCACAAACGCAAATAATACGGGTTCCCAAGAACTCGCACAAATGGCCATTCGCCTCCAAAAAATCGTTCAACAATTCAAAGTTTAGGGTCGTTTTTAATTGCAGAACAAATAGGACAGGTCCCCTTGCAACCTCTTGCAGTACAATAATCTCTTCCGTATTGAATGATCTTGAGGTGGAGAGGGATCCATTCGTGTTCGGGGAATGATTTTTTTAAGTCCGCTTCTATTTTTTTGACATTTTTAGAGGTGGTTAACCCCCAACGTAGTGCAAGCCGTTGAATATGAGTATCTATTGGAAAGGCTGGAATGTGGAACGCCTGAGCCATTACGACAGAAGCTGTTTTATGACCAACCCCAGGAAGGGATTCTAAGGCATCCCAGTTTGCAGGTACTTCACTATCAAACTGTTCTAATAAAATCGTAGATAATTGCTTTATGGCAACTGATTTCCTCGGAGATAGACCGCAGGGGCGTATAATATCTTGAATTTGTTGCACTGATAGTGAAGCCATTTTTTGGGGAGTATCGGCTAAAGCAAACAACTTTGGCGTGATCTTATTGACTTGAACATCTGTGCACCTAGCAGACAAAACAACCGCTACCAACAACGTAAATGGATTTTTGTGATCCAGAGGAATTTTCATCTCTGGATACAACTCTTTCAGCTTCTTTAAAATATATTCTGTTTTTTTCATGTGAAGTGAAGGGTGATGCTTGAAGGAGACGGCTATAGTAAAAAAATTATTGACGCAAATATATTAAATCAATTTCTAATGACAATGCCGGAACCCCTTTCTTTTTGAGGTAAAAACCGAACCTTCCCTAAGAAAACCCAATAATCGGGCCAAACAAATTCGACGAATTTGTTTGGCCCGATGAGATCGAATTCATTCATGCTCTTGAAAATAACCATCTATTTGTATCAATAGATTTTTAATTCACTATAAAACCTTGTAGATTTTACTTACGCGAAAAAGAGATTACTGTCACTATTTATTTCCAGTGGAGGCAATTATAATGTCGCAGAAAGACCTTACGGGATTTTGAGTTGGGGCCGGTCAATGTGAGGATCTTTTCAGCTCTTCTTTAAGCACCCCAGAAAATCCCCCGTTCAATTTTTGAGAAGGCGGACGAGGCGAAGATGATGGAGCGTACATATGTACGTAACCGAATATGAGTCCGATGTTCAACACACTCAAAAGTTGAACGGGGGTTTTTCCCAAGATTATGCTTTTAAGCTTAACGTTGTCGTCGAGGTATGCTCGGCGTAGCTTTTAGAAAACTCTTTGAGTTTTACTTGCGACTTGCGAATGTCCTCGAGTTTTGTTTGGAGCTCAGAAACGGTGTCGCGAGTAAGATTGGTATTTGTTGTTTGATTTCGGGCAATCTCTGCTGCGAGATTTTTCATTGATTCCCGTTCCTCTACCGTTAGATTTTTCCAACTATTTGATTGCAAGGTGGATAGTACATCTGTTTTTTGAAGAATCGTCTCATGTAGACAATCCACATTGCATTCTAGTAATGAAACTCGTTCTTTATCAATCAGTTGAGTGAGTGTTTGGAGCAATCGTAGAAGCTCTGAATAATCGGATTGATTCATGCGTTGCTTGATAAGGACGGCTTATCGGGTTTTTGATCTTGTTTTGTTAACATTTCTGCCCAGGCATCTCGAATTTCGTTGAGCATTTTGTAGACATTGTCGATAGGGCCAATTGTTTTTTTTAGATTAGCTTTTTGTAACTCTTTGAGCATGAAATCATAAAGACCTCGCATGGTCCGGGTAAAATCCGTATCCATGGTTGGGTCTAAGCTAATTTGCAACTCTGTAATGATATTTTGCGTTTTTGTTATGTTGTTGTTAATAATCTCGTTGCGAGCGACAGGATTGGGTTCGTTAAAACCAGTGCGAGCAACTTGCATAAAGCGAAGGGCTCCATCGAAAAGCATTAAAACAAGCTTTCCCGGAGAAGCTGTTTCGACGGAATTACTTTTGTAAGATTTTGCCAATTCCTTAGGATTCATTTAACATCCTTCGATAGCAGAAGAAGATATGTCTTGAAGTAAGACCGATGAGAGCCTACCCAGTTGATCAGAAGAGGGATAATTTTCGTCATTGAGTAAACGCTTCCCTAATGCAACTTTATCAGTGCGAATTTCAGGTATCTTTTTGATATCAGAAATAACAGCATCTTGACTGCGTACCTGAAAAAGACTTTCAGGCGTGGAGACGGAGTCCTGTAACTTCGAAGCATCCTTGTCCGTTTTAGACGCAGACGATCCTCCTTGCCGCAATGGTTGATAACCCATTGAAGACTTAGAAAGATCTATATGTAGCTTTGGATCCATACTCATATGCCTTTTATCCTAAACAAGCCTTACCCTATAAGTCGATCTTATTTTATAAAACTTAAATCAAATTTACTCTTTTTTTGAAAAAATGGGAATTTTTTGAAAAAACGGCTTTTAATCGCTTAAAAGCGTTTTTCCCAAGCCCCTTTCTGAAAAGGAGTTCGTCTCAACTTACTCGAAAATTGAAAAAACGCTTTCCCGTCATGGAAGCGTTTTAAATGCTTCCGATGCAACGTACTTGGAGAATTTTGAGGGGCTGTGGAGGATGGAGTCGGAGTTGTCGAGCGGATAGTCCTGTTGTTCGTTTTTCATTTGAAACAACTTAGCTGCGTAAGAAACTCTTGGAGAACCTGCATCAAATATATTGTCAAAGGCCCAAAGGATTTTCCCTGTTTTTATTTCAACTAATTTAGCTCTTATGCCGATGATAATGGGTTTATATGGTTGATATCGAAGTAGATCGATAAAAATAACCCCATCGGCGTCATATTTATTGTTCAATAACGGGAAGAAGTTTTGAGGGAAATTAGATGATGAATTAATTTGTTGCTTTCCAAACAATTGAGCCATTTCCTCCTTGGAGGCAGTGACCACTTCGAAACAAGCATTTTTTATGAGTTCGCAACTAAAAATATCTTCTAAAGAGAGAAGGAATGGGGCATCTCTTTCTTCGAAATAGATGGGCAAAAGGACGACACGTCGCAATGGAATGGTTTCTTTGGGCGCGAATACATTTTTTGGTTTGTAAGGTGGGGGAGGGGGGATGAGATCTCGTTTGATTTCACGTGTTCCACAACCAATTAATAATGAAGCTAATAGAAATAAAATACTTTTTTTAAAAAGAGGGGAAAGCATCATGATAAGCTGGAGATAAAATTGTTTAATTGGGTGGTTTGTTGGTTGAGCTTTTGCATTGCCTCTTGCATTTTAAAGAGACTTGTCTGCATTGCCTCTTTTTGATTGTCTATGTATAGCTGTGTGGCGTCAATTTGTTTTTGCAAGGACTTGACCTGAGCCTGGTATGAATCGGTAATAACTTGTAGGGTTCCGCGAGAAGACGCATTAGTACTGTCTTGTTTAGTCAATTGGGTTGTGTACTTTTCAATAACAGCACCTAAGCCATTATTTTCGTCAGTAAAAAGGGTGGTTACTCCAGCGGGGTTTTGTTTTAAGGCCTTGGTTAATTTTGATTGATCTTTGATTTGCAGTTGGGAACTGGTGCTGCTGAAATCGATACCCATGTCAGCAAGGCGCTGGACTGACCCCGTTAAGCCTGGGACCGTATCAAAAACTTTAGCTCTAAGAGCACGGGCGATGCTCTTTATGTCATCATTGGTAGCAAATTGTGCAGGAGTAACTTTTCCGCTGGCATCTTTTTTTATGGAAGTATTCGTGTCGATGTAAGTTTGCACTTTGTTATAAGCATCGATAAATCCTTGTATGGCCGATTGAGCGCCTGTCGTACTTTGATCAACCGCAACTGTTTCGGTTCCTGTTTTAAGGGCGGAAACGGTCAGACCGGAAATACCGTGTACAGAGGCTGTTAGGTTATTGCTTTGACTTGTCATAGCGATATTGCTATCGCCAATGTAAAAGGTTGCATTCTCTCCTAAAGTTGTAGTCGGGGCTGTCAGCCCCATTTTATTCAGTAACCCACCAGAAATATCGGAAACGCTGACATCAAGCGATCCTGTATTTTTGCTTGTTAAAACGAACCTATCATTGGTGTTATCATAAGAAATATTAACACCTGCAGAGGATAAGTTGATTTGGGACATCAAATAACCCATACTTTGTCCCGATTGAAAATTGAACCTAACTCCGTTAATGGTGAAGGCGCCGTCTTGGGTCACCATGTTGTTACTTTGAAGCTGAGTGTCTTCGTTAACTCCACCGATGGTATTAGAGCTAGAGACAGTATTAGTGTTGTTTCCTGACAATTTCGCGGCGCTGAGGAAGTTGCTCGTATCACTAGAAGAGCCTAGCACAATGGGGTCGCTTCCTTGGCCTGTTAGGGTAATTTTGTCTTTAGCGGAATCATAAGAGGCGGTAACAACACCACCTGTGGCCGCAGAAATTTTATCGAATACATTTTTTAATGTATCTGTTGTATCGATGGTTACAGTCTTTCCGTTAACCGAAAGTGTTCCCGCTGTTACCTTGTTGTCTGATAGGGAGCTAGCTAGATTTGAACTTGTCAGGGCATTACTCATGCTAACAGCGCCCAATTTTGAACCGCTTGATATGGAAGAGGTTCCGTTGCTAAATAATTTTACAGCGCTGAGAAAGTTACTCGTATCTCCAGCCGTCCCGATCACGATTGCCGAAGTGCTTGATAAGGAAATTTTGTCTGAAGTGGGGTTGTATCGCGCGGAAACGGTACCGCCTGTCGCTAGGGAAATTTTATTAAAAACCGATTGGAGCGAATCGCTGGTAGCAATGGTAATGGTTGCCCCATTGACTGTAAAATTTCCAGCAGTAATAGGGCTATTAAGACTCATAGACGACAATGTCACTGCACTAACATCGCTGGTCGAATGAATCGGCTTTGCTATACTGGAGGCTCCCGTTCTTACTGATTTTGTTGCCAAAGAAGTAATCTTAAATTGATAGGAACCAACAATAGTATTCGGTTCAGCCTCAGCGGATACAACGGGCGTAGTATTTCCGTTTTTTAAAGAAGTTGTTCTTCCTCCAAATACAGAGTTTTGTTTGAGTGCTTGAGCGGCTGATTTTAAAGCACTTAAGCTGCTATTCAGTTCACCCAAGGAGGTTGTTTTTGCCCTGGCAGTCGTTTGCTCTGTTTGAAGCTTTGTTTTAGGAACAGATAAACCACTAACATATTGATCAAGCATGGATTGCCAATCAATACCATTTACCAATCCTGTCAGTTGAGTGCCCATATTAAATTGATTATCAAACTGTTATGTTTTTTTTTGATTGTCTTAGAAAATCCAAATTCACATAAGTAGCCAACTTATATATCGGATTTTTAGAAAAAAACTTAAGTGTTTATGGTTAAATGTGTTGAAAAAAGAGGCAAAAACTCTCTTTTTGCAGTGAAAAGAAAGCTTTTCGATTCTAAGGGAAATGCAATAATTTGATTATCAAATTGTTGTGTGTATTGCTTGGGGTGTAAGGAAATACCCAAATTAAAAAGAAAATCTAAAGCTTCGCTTTTCTCCTTAATACAGTAACAACAAATTTTCCTACTTCCCCACAATAATTATAGTTTAAACCATAAGGGATCTTATAGCAAGAAAGAAGTGATTCCTATCTCTTTAATAAAAATTGCCTTAAAGAAAGTTAACAGCTGTTTTTTTGTCATATATACTTAATAGCATTGAGAATAGATACGCGGAAACCTTTCTTTTCCTGAGAAAAGAAAGGTTTTCGCACCTTGTCACTTCTATTTTTCAGTATGCTATACCTAAAAAAGAGGTGTTATTGCAAGGTCTTCGACTACTGCCGAAAGGCTGTCAACACTCCTTCCTAGGGCGTTGATTGCGCTTTGGTTTTGCTTATCACTACTTTTTATCTCATTCCAAACAAATCGCGCATATATAAGGTCTCCGGACAATATATCAAAAGCCCATAGTCTTTCTTCGATGCTATCCACTCCAGCTGCATTTAGTGATTTAAGCTGAAATTGTTCTATTTCTCTCAAGGATTGCTTTTGTCGACTTATTCGTCTTTGAATCCTATTCATCTTTAACCTGATGACATGTAAGTTTGTTCGAGTATGAAATCCGTATGCTTGCGATAAGCATAGCATTGCTAGGGTAATTAGTAATCTTTTCTTCATATGGCTAATAATAAGTGGTTGGAATTTTTAGAAGATTCAAAATCCTTTGGCAAATAAATAACAAAACACTTTGCCTAAGAGTCGTAGGTCCCTTAATCGAATGAAAGGGTATATTTCTTTTTGAGATAAAAAAGAGGGAGGGAGTCTTCTTAAAGGGAAAAACCAACAATCGAGCCAATCAAATTCTTCGAATTTAATTGGCTCGATATTCGCTTTCCTTTGAAAGGGGCCGGGAAAACTTTCTTTTCTTTTAAAAAGAGAGTTTTCCCGAGATACTTCCGCCTCCCTTACTAAGCGAGTAATTTCCTTAAAATTTCGTCGATGATTTTTGGATTTGCTTTACCTTGGGAGGCCTTCATGACTTGGCCCTTGATGGCGTTGATGGCGTTGTCTTTTCCTGATTTGAATTCAGCAACAGCTTTGGGATTGTTATTGATTGCATCTGCGCAGAGTTTTTCGATGGCAGAGGTATCTGTGTTTTGTTTCAAATCCTTGTCTTCGACGATCTTTTCTGGGTTTTGTCCCGTTTTGAAGATTTCATTGAAAACTTCTTTGGCGATTTGTGACGAAATGACCGATTGATCGACCAACTTGGCTAATGAGGCCAGGTGATGTGGTTTTACCTTGGATTCGGCGAGGGGTAGGGAGCCGTTTGTTCCTGCAACTGACAATTCACGTAGTAACTCGTTGACAATGAAATTGGCAATCATTTTCGGTTGATTATAGAGAGAAACCGCTTCCTCAAAGTAATCACTCAACTCTTTATCTGGGCAAATTACTGATGTGACAGAATAGGGGAGGTCGTATTGCTGAAAAAAACGCTCCTGTTTTATGAAGGGCAATTCTGGTTGTTCAGCGCGAATAGATTCTCGCCATTCCTTAGAAATTTTGACAGGCATTAAGTCTGGGTCTGGGAAATAGCGATAATCATGAGCCATTTCCTTGGAACGCATAGAGATAGTGATTCCTCCTTCTGCATCCCAGCGACGTGTTTCCTGAAGAATGCGTTGCCCTGATTCTAAAGATTCGATCTGGCGCTTAATTTCGAAAGAAACGCCGTTACAAACGCCGGAAATGGAATTGAGATTTTTGAGTTCGACCTTTGTGCCCAATTTGCGTTCTCCTTTAGGTCTGACGCTGATGTTGGCATCGCAGCGCATTTGCCCTTTTTCCATGTCACAATCCGAGATTCCCGCATAGAGGAGATGCATGCGGAGAGATTTTAGAAAAGCAAAAACTTCATCTGCATTATGCATATCTGGTTCGGTGACAATTTCAATCAACGGAGTTCCTGCGCGATTGTAATCAACTAGGCTTTCGTTCCCGATGTGAGTGAGTTTTCCGACGTCTTCTTCCAGGTGGATACGGGTCAATTTGACCATCCTGTGTTTTCCCATGATATTTCGAGCAGAGCCTGGGAGCTCAATTTCGACTTCACCTCCCTGACAAATGGGCTTATCATACTGGGAAATCTGATAGTTTTTTGGCATATCAGGGTAAAAATAGTGCTTGCGGTCCCATTTGCAGATTTCCGGGATCTGGCAATTGAAAATCAATCCGACGCGGATAGAGTCGCGAATCGCTTGTAAGTTCATAACAGGCAACGCACCTGGTAGGCCAAGAACAACAGAATTGGTAAGAGTGTTGGGTTCTGCACCATACGCATAAGGGACTCGTGTAAAGAGTTTTGTTTTTGTGCCAAGTTGTACATGGACTTCTAATCCGATGACTGCTTCGTATTCCATGATAATTAAAGGGATGGATTTTTTGTGTAGTGAGGGTGTGCTTTCTCAAAGAAATCTGCAATGGCAAGCAACTGAGCTTCTGCATAGGGTTTGCCTATGATCTGCAAGCCAACGGGCAGATTGTTGTTTGTAAAGCCGCAAGGAATGGAGATTCCTGGGAGTCCTGCTAAATTGATAGAGATGGTGTAAATATCACTCAGATACATAGATAGCGGGTCTGTTGCCTTTTCTCCAATCTTAAAGGCTGCGGTTGGTGAAGTCGGAGTCAATAAGGCATCAACACGCTGGAATGCTTGCTCGAAGTCTCTGCGAATAAGCGTCCTTACCTTTTGAGCCCGCACATAATAGGCATCATAATAACCACTACTGAGCACATAGGTCCCCAGAATGATGCGACGCTTAACTTCATCCCCAAATCCCTCTGCTCGGCTTTTTGAATAAATGTCGATGGCATCCGTTGCGTCTGAACTCCGATGGGTATAACGAATCCCATCATAGCGAGCCAGATTGGATGAAGCTTCGGCTGTTGCTGTTAAATAGTAAGCTGGAATAGCCAAATCAGCATTTGGCAGCGATACTTCAACAATCTCACAGCCCTGTTGCTTATAAAAATCGATGGCCTTTTCTATAAAAACGCGAACCTCTGGATTAAGGCCTTCGCCGAAATATTCCTTAGGAACCCCTAATTTCCAAGGACCCTTATTTTTTTCAATAGATTCTGTGTAATTGGGAATATTGGCCTTAAAACTTGTAGAATCGTAGCGATCGTGTCCCGCTATGATTTGCAAAGTGCTTGCGACGTCTTTCACGGTCCTCGCAAAAGGACCAATTTGATCAAGAGAGCTAGCAAAAGCAGCTAATCCATAACGACTTACGAGTCCATATGTGGGTTTTAGTCCTACAACACCACACAAGGCTGCAGGTTGTCTAATGGAACCGCCTGTATCGCTTCCGAGAGCAATAATCGTTTCTCCCGCAGCAACAGCGGCAGAACTCCCTCCACTGCTTCCCCCCGGGATACGTTCAAGGTCCCAAGGATTATGCGTTGCCTGGAAAGCAGAGTTTTCAACAGAAGAACCCATTGCAAATTCGTCGAGATTCGTCCGTCCCCACATAATTGCCCCTGCATCGCGTAAACGTTCAATAGCTGTTGACGTATAAGGGCTTATATAGTTTTTTAAAATCTTACTTGCACACGTCAATTGTACACCCTTATCTGCCAAGATATCTTTAGTCGCTACGGGAATACCATCAAGAGGGCTCAATTTCTTGCCAGCTGCACGACGTTCATCGGAAGCCTTCGCTTCTGCAATGACTTTTTCTTCATTAGTCGCAAGGAATGCCTGCACCCTTGGCTCAATCTTTTTTGTCCGATCGATTACAGACTGGATTAATTCAACAGCAGAAATCTCCTTTTTATCGAGCAATTCGCCTAGTTCTGCTGCACTTTTAAAAAATAATTCGTTTGACATAATTTAAATATCCTATTCTTCGACTACGCGTGGAACAACTATCTGATCCTCATCAGCTTTAGGAGCATTTAAAAGGACATCCTCAACAGCAAAAGTTGATTCAGGGGTGTCCTCTTCCCAAACATTATAAAAGGGAAAGGAGTGGGACATGGGTTCGATGCCATCAACGTTTACTTGGCTTATTTTCTCACAATACGTTATAATATTCTCCAATTGGCCAGAAAATTTCACCTTTTCAGCGTCTGACAACTCTATTCGCGCCAGCTGAGCCACATAATCTATATCAATCTTGTGCTTGCTTGTATCCATACCCGTTTTAGTTTTCTGTTTTTGTTCCCTTTTACAAGATTTTTTTGGGGGAATTGGGGGAACTGCTTTTGGTCTCCCAGAAAAGGGTCCCCTCAACAGAAAGATGTTAGTTTAAGATTTCGAGATTGTTGGACATCGGACTCACACTTCCTTACGTACGGATGTGCGCTCGGTCGTGTTCGCCTCGTCCGCCTTCTCGAAATCTTAAACTAACATCTTTCTTGCCCCCTCCGAAAAGGAGATCAGCATGTCGCCATTGATCGAATCGGACTCGCATTCCCTGATATATATAGTGAAATGTATTGACAGTCGAGACGCTTTTGCGGTTCCCGTTGAAAGATCCAGTGGCCTAAATTTATTTGGCAATCAAAATCTACCAGATTTTGATTGCCAAATTATTGGTTTTTCTTGGGAAGGTTGCGGA
>MIDO01000110.1:12475-12755 GCA_001831055.1 Verrucomicrobia bacterium GWC2_42_7
TTCAAACGATATTTTGAATTTGTAAAACCTTATCGTTTGCTCTGGATCTTCGGAATTTTGTTCGCAATAATTCTTACCGGTATAGACCTTTACATACCTCTGATCCTTAAAAGATTTATTTCTCTTTTTACCGAGAGTACGCATTCCAAAAACGAAGTTGTAATTGTTATCCGGGGCATGGTCATTACTCTGCTTTCGGTCTATGTTGTCAGGGCAATACTTCGGGGTTTAACCGCAAGTTTTAACCACAAAGTCGGCTATGGAATCGTCTGCGATCTTA
>MIDO01000111.1:0-12752 GCA_001831055.1 Verrucomicrobia bacterium GWC2_42_7
AAAGCTGTCCTGAAGCAAGTTTTAAATACATTGCGCGAAGTCGCAGTCGAAACCAACAAGGAATGGGCAGCGAAATTAGGAATTAATCCAGCAGCGGCAATAACTTGCGTTAAGCCAAGCGGAACTGTCAGTCAATTAGTGGATTGCGCAAGTGGAATTCACCCAAGGCACAGTCAATTCTATTTCCGTCGCGTTCGTTCAGACAAGAAAGATCCATTGAGCCAAATGATGAAGGCTGCCGGATTCCCTTGCGAAGACGATCTCATGAAGCCGCAGCATAATCTTGTGTTTACTTTCCCTATGAAAGCGCCTGAGGATGCGATCACAAGGGAACAAATGACTGCACTTGACCAATTGGATTTGTGGTTGACTTACCAAAATGAATGGTGCGAACACAAGCCCAGTATTACTGTAAACGTCCGCGAACAAGAGTGGATGGAAGTCGGTGCTTGGGTCTATAAACATTTCGACCAAGTTTCTGGCATATCTTTCCTTCCTTACTCCGATCATTCCTATCGCCAAGCGCCATACGAAGAAGTTCGAGAAGAAGAATATAATGCATTGCTCCAAAAGGTCCCATCACAAGTGGATTGGAGTCTCTTGCAGGAATTCGAAGTCGAAGACTCCACAACTGGTACCCAAGAACTTGCCTGTACTGGGGGGGCTTGTGAGTTGGTTGATATAACCAGGTAACTGAAAAAAGTTATTTCAAATTTGGAGTGTGTTGGACATCGGACTCACACTCCTTTACGTACGTATGTACGCTCGGTCGTGTTTGCCTCGTCCGCCTTCTCCAAATATTGAACTAACATTTTTCAGCGGAGGTTCATATAAAGAAGAGCTTACCTCTCCTTGCCTGCCTGCTCGAACTCTTAAATTATAGTTAATTGCATTGAGAATGGAGATGAGGAAACCCTTCTTTTTGAGGTAAAAAAGAAGGGTTTCCTCAACCTTCCCAAGAAAAACCAATGATTTGGCAATCAAAATCTTGCAGATTTTGATTGCCAAATAAATTTAGGCCATTGGATCCCCCGAGGGGAAGCGCAAAAGCGTCTCGACTGTCAATACATTTCACTATATCATTCACGAAAAAACAATAGACTTTATTTTTGTGAATGATCGCTTTCTTTGCGGACCACGAATTTATATATATATTTTCTTTTCTCGAGGAAAGAAAGGCTTTTGCACCTTGTCACCCATTAATTGTCTTAGCTATATAAACAACAGTGATGTCACTTCGCCGAAGCGGAATCTGTAAGATTTCGCTTCGGCGATATTCTCCTTTTCGGAAGGGGTTTGGGGAAACCCATTTTGGGGGACCAAAAAGGGTTTCCCCAAGTTTTTACCTTACATTAACTTAACCTCAAATAAGTGTTAAATGCTACTTTATGAGCATGTTGGTCGTGGGCGCCAACGTGGAAGTCGATGTTTTCGTCTCTTGAAACATCTTTCCACCAAATGGGAGCGTAAGATGCTTTTAATTTAATGTCATTTCGGGTGAAGGTAGGGAAGTTTTCTTGGTTTGAGAAGAAGGTAGGAATGGGCGATTTTTCGTGATCGATGAATACTTTTTGGGTATCGCCTGATATAGCAATGAGGCCTTGTTTGTTGGTGATGGATAGATAGTTATTTATTTGAGCATCAAAGGACTTATCATTAAATATTTGCCATGCAAGGTAGGCGCTTTTTAGGAAGTCCTGATGGGATATATCGGAATCGGGGATTGCCCTTAGTTTGTTTTCTAGGGCGAACATAATGGGAGTTCCCGTGAAAGTAGCAACCATTTCACTGTAAACAAGATCAGCCGATTTAATGTTTTGAGAATTAAACAGATCGGCTAATGAATGGTTATTTTTATCCATCTCCATTTGGCTGACAAGATCGGCGATATCTTGGAGATTGTGTTTTCTAAAGTTAGAAAATACTTTATTTATGATTTTATCAAATTTTGCAGCCAATCCCATGGTAATATCAGCCTGAACGATGTTGATAGGGATATTCTTAGAGATTTTTTCTAGGAGGCTCTTGCTTGATTTGATAAAATCGTGGGAAATATCTATTAATGTTATTTCCCTTATCCGTTTTAAAAGGATATTATTTATCTGTTGATTCTGAAACAATGGAGCCCTGGGGCCTACGCCAATGTACACTAAATGGATTTTTTCTGAGTTATCGAAATTATCCATTAATGTCTTGAGTAAGTAATTTCTGAGAGGGCTATAGAGTGTCGTTTCCCAATTCGTGTTATTTACTTGGTAGTCGTACTCGTGAATGTTATTCATGTACTCTACGGATTTTTGTTCTAATACAGCGTTTTGCATATGTTGTCCTTTGTTAGTTTGTTAAGAACCAACCGGATTGCATGACCCTAATTTTAAGCCAATGAAGGGTAAAGGACGTAAAAATGCAAAAGCCTTTCTTTTTCGAAAAAGAAAGGCTTTTGCATTTGCATATCTCCAGAAAAAACAGAAATTGCTAGCGGGAAACATAACAATTTTGTCTCGTCGGTGAATAAGCAGTGGGTTACGACTTGATTGATCCATGCAACAATCTTCAGAATGACTCCCAAATGAATCCACAACTGAAGATAATAAGGTAGATTGTTAACAAGTTGATTAGTATTAAGATAGCATAATTCGGTTATTGGGTAACAACGGGTCGAAATTCGCCCAAAAGCTTAAAAATTGTTTCGATGAGGATTGTTTTTTAACGAAACATTTTTTGATTTTCAGCTTCATTTTGCCATTTTCTAAACGAACTATGCGCTACGTGTTGTTTGAGGGTGAACCTACGCCTATGGTGCTCAATTGTAAAGACTAAAATGTGATGTAAGTAATTTCATAGAGAAAGGAGGCGCGGAATCCGAGGACCTTTGAAAACTTCTGGGAAACCCATTTTGGTCACCAAAATGGGTTTCCCAGAACCTCTTCCGAAAAGAAGGTGATGCGCGGAACTAATTTTTTAAAAATAGTTATACCCAAATGAAACAAATCATCCCTTTTTACTCCAAAACAAATTCTGTTTCAAAAATACGGTTTTTAGAGGTGTCCATCCTTTTTTTTGAAGGGAAATTTTGCTCTGGTATCAATTTTGAACGTATTTAACCATAAAAGGTGAAAAATTGCCCGTTGATTATCAAATGGATAGAAGATTTAATCAAACAGATCAAACAGATCAAACGAAATGCTCATTCCATATGTTATAATAGATAGAAAAACATTATTTCAGTTTTCGAGTGTGTTCGGCTTCGGATTCACACTTCCTCACGTACGTTAGTACGCTCGGTCGTGTTCACCTTGCCCGCCTGCTCGAAATTCTGAACTAAAGTTTTTCAACGGGTCTATGAGGAAGCGAACAAAAGTCCGCCTGCTCGAAAAACCCTTGAGTTAACATCTTTTTGGGGGGCCATGAGGAGGGAGCAACAATGTCTTTTCCACCTTCTGGCAACCTTAGAATACGTAACCTGGACTCCTCTAGAAACCCTATTTTCGGGAAAATGAAGATTTTTCCAAAAAATGCTGTGAAATATGCGCCATAAGAAGTTCCTGTAAAACTTATTATGGGCAGATTGCCTCCTTTTCGAAAAGGGGTGAGGGGAAACTCTTTTAGGGGACTAAAAGCAGTGTCCCTTCAGTTTTTAGAAGTCCACCTTAACCTGAAAATACATATGCCTACTATACCATCTGAATTAATATCATTACTGGGGTCTTCGGTCCTTGGGGGTGTAATGAAAGTCTGGTCTCGATCCAACGAGATCCGACTTTACGAACGTATGATTGCCTTACAGCATCTACATTCACCTAGTGCGCCGCCAGGGGACTTTTTCAAAAGTCGATTCTCGGGGGGACGATCTTTTCAATGGACGCGTAAATTCATTGCATTGATTGCCGTCTTTTTCATCATTGCCTTTCCGAAAATTGTTGCTGTCTGGATGCCGCAAGCCGTACACATTGGATACCAACAACTCTCACAAGGGTTCCTTTTCTTCTCCGACATAGAGAAGATAAAGTGGGTTCAAATGAAGGGGCTCGTCATCTCGCCTTTGGATACCCATATCCTAGCAGCTATCGTGGGATTGTATTTTGGGGATGTGGTTTCTTCTCACTAGCGAAAGATGTTGGTTTAAGTTTCGAGTGTGTTGGGCAGCGGATTCACATTCGGTTACGTATTTAAATACGCTCCCTCATGTTCACCTTGCCCGCCTGCTCGAAAACTTAAACTAACATCTTTCGCTAGCGTTATGCAAAGAGAACAAAAGAACTTTTCAGTTTAGAGTGTGTTGGACATCGGACGCACATTCGGTCACGTACGTATGTACGCTCCCGGTCGTGTACGCCTCGTCCGCCTTCTCGAGAAATTGAACTAATCTTTTTCAGCGGGGCCTATGAAGAAGAGCTTAGAAATAAGCTCCCATTTTGCCTTCCTGCTCAAAATCCTGAACTAAAGTTTTCCTGGTCCCTTCGGAACAGGAGAATCATAAAAATTTTCCTGTTACAACGTATCTCCTTTTCGGAAAGGGGGTTGGGGAAAACCCATTTAGGGTGACCAAAATGGGTTTTCCCCAAAAACTCTTTTCTAAAAGAGGCTTTTAGACGACTCCAGCTTATTGTATTGATTTTCCGATAAAAAGAAGCCATCGTAGATTTTTATGAGGAAGACGATAATTTTCATATTATTGATCGGTGGGGGAGTGTTCGGGCATCTTACTGCGACTGAAAAGGATAAGGATATAAGCCTCTCAGGCGGAGTAGGGTACGAATCCGAAGATGTTTCTCGAGCCTCAAAGCAATCGGGTCCGGCGTTGCAGGGGTCGCTGCAGCTGAACTACGAAACAGCTAATGGTGAAATCTACGTGGGAAGTTGGAATAATTATCCTTTTTCACGAAAAACTTTGGTTGCGGTAGAAAGCGATCCTTACTTTGGTTATCAACACAATTTGGGGGAAGTCTTTTATGCTGATTTTGGTTATATTTATAACTGGAAAGTAAATCCTCCTGCCAGTGTCTTAGGTCACAGTAATGAGGTCTATGTTGGGGTTTCTGGCGATGTCATGCTGACACCCAAAGTATATGGGTATTATGATCTTGATAAAAGACAATGGACTCTAGAATCTGCCATTGGCTACAGTTTCGATCTCAATGAACTAGGTGCGCCCAATACGTCCTTAGATGTAGGCCTTCTTGTAGGAATTTTACGTGCAAAGAGTGCTTATGGGCCCTTACGTCCCAGGCGTAATGGTTATGCGTATTTTGGAACCACGGCCGACATTGTCTATCACTTTAATGATGTCTTTTGTTTCAAAATCGGAATCCGTTATGCCGCCAACAACGATAAGCCCACTGGTGTCGCCAACGATATAGGCCACCACAAAAAAATGTTTTGGTACGGAACTGGCTTATTCGCTCAATATTAAAAAAGGAAAAAGCATAGGGGGACCCGCCTTGGGTTGCCCAGAAATCGATTCCCCAACAAGAAAAACGTGATTTCTATTTTCGAATTCATTGGGCTGCGGATTCGCACCTGGTCACGTACGTATAGTATAAGACATTAAAGTTATTACAAAGCAAATTTCCTCGCCCAAGAAAAATCACTAGATTTTTCTTGGGCGATAATCGCTTTTCTTTGGAAATCGCGAATTTTTATACGTTTTTTCTTTTCTTGCGAAAAGAAAGGTTTTCGCATCTTGTTTATGCTTTAATGCCTTATGCTATACCTAAATGATATGCCGTATTTTTTTACCTTTACGATTTTCGGTAGATAGGCGTTTTTCTGCCCAGCGGGCGAAACGGACAAAGGGAAGGCCTAGAAGGAGATAGATACCTGCAACGATGATGCCAGTTCCTAGGTAATCGTAATAGGTTGTCGAAAGCTGAGTGTAGGCTTTGGTGAGTTCAACGATGGTTATCATGGACACCAATGAAGAGTCTTTTAGGAGGGAAATGAAGTCGTTTGTTACGGGTGGGATGACAAAGCGAAAGGCCTGGGGGATAACAACATGCCATAAGGCTTGAAGGTGGGTCATTCCTAGGGCGCGCGCTGCTTCCATTTGCCCTCTGGGAACTGAAAGGATGCCCGTGCGATAATTTTCTGCTTCGTATGCGGAGTAATTAATGGCTAACCCCATTACTCCCGCTATAAAGGGAGAAAGTTTGATCCCTAGGTATGGGAAACCATAAAAAATGAAAAGTAGTTGGATTAAGAGAGGCGTACCGCGGACTGTTTCTATATACATGGCTGCCAGCGCACTTAGGGGGCGTGGGCTATAAACGCGCATGACCGCCAATCCCATTCCCAAGACAATAGCAATTACCATTGCAGTAAGAGAGATACCGAGGGTCATCCAAGCTGCACTGATCAAGGAGGGGAGTGCGTCTAGGTAGCGGTTGAATTTAGTTTTCCACGTCGAACTTTTTGTGTGTGTCGACATGTTTTTTACAAAATCCATGTAGGCTACTGGAGCTTCCTTGATGGGAGTGGTATCGCCAATATATTCCGCCATTTGATCGTTCCACAATTTCCAACGTGATAAGATAGATTTTAATTCGCCATTTGCCTTCATGTCGCGGATGGCTGCATTTAATTTCATCACCAGGTCGTGGTCTTCTTTTCGGACAACAATCCCATAGGCAATTTTTCCGATTGGCTTGCCCACTAATTTCAGCTTCTCATTTGATCCGGCATAAAAGAGTGCAATGGGCGCATCCAGTAATGCGGCATCGATGCGACCGTTCATTAAATCAGAGTAAGCATTAATTTCGTTGCTGTAACAGCGGACTTCGCTGACTGTCAAATCGTTGAGGACGCTTAGTGCTTCGGAATTTTTTAGAGTCCCAACGATTTTTCCACGGCAATCCTCTAGCTCTTTGATGTCTTTTTCGTTAGCCCTTACGACTAGTTGTTGGTGTGTAACAAAATAGGGAATCGTGAATGCAACCTCGGCTTCCCTCGCTGGAGTAATGACCATTCCATCAACAACAAGGTCGTATAATTTGCGTTGAAGTCCTGGAATAAGACTATCCCAATCATTTTGAATGAATTGCGCTTCGTAGCCGAGCTTTTTAGCGATACATTCAACTACATCCACTTCAAACCCCACGACATTGCTGATATTGTCGTGACTAGGGAATACGAATGGCGCGCCACTCTCTGAATCAGAAGCCCATTTTAATGCCGGCTTAGATGCATCCAATGCCGAGCAAAAGGCGATAAACAATGTAAATGGGTATAGAACTTTTTTCCCTTCGAAAAAGGACTTTCCCAATAAATAAATTAAAAAACCTTTTATCATCTAAAAATCACATAAAACATTTTAAAAAGCGACGAGTACGCTCATCCTTTGGCGATACAAAAATTTCATCTTCATCTGAAATTTCAATAAATTCACCATGCTCCATATAAATAATGTAATCCGAAGCATCCTTCGCAAATTTCATTTCATGCGTAACAATAATTTGCGTCATTCCTTCAGCGTCCAAGTTGCGCATGACTTGCAATACTTCGTCCACCATTTGAGGATCTATCGAAGAGGTCGGTTCATCGTAGAGCATCACCTTGGGATTCATCGCAAGCGCCCGTGCAATGGCCGCCCGTTGCTTCTGCCCACCCGATAAGCTCGCCGGATAACGCGATCCCAAATGTTGCAATCCGACTTTCTTTAAAAGCTCGTTTGCCTTGTATTCCGCCTCATCGTGCTCCGCCTTCTTCACAACCAACGGCGCCAGCATCACATTTTGTAAAAGTGTCTTATGTGGAAATAAATTAAATGCCTGAAAAACCATGCCCACATGTTGGCGTAATTCATGTGCCTTATGGTAAAAGGTAGAATCGAGCGGAATGTCTTCCGATGAGCGATGGATTCTCATCCCGTCTATCACAATCGATCCCGTGTCCAAAACCTCTAAACAATTCAGACATCTCAAAAATGTTGATTTCCCACAACCCGAAGGCCCTATCACCGAAACCAAATCGCCTTCCTCGATAGCAACATCGATGCCTCTTAACACCGGAACATCATCATAACTCTTTTGTAAATTCTTTACCCGAATGAGAGGCTCTTTCTTTTCCATCATCAGTTCCTGTGCTCTATATTGTTTATACGCTAATAATAGGGTTGAACAAAAATCATACCTATCTCAAGTTCTACTTTTTTTCAAATTTATCAAGAAATTATTACATTTTTTTTATAAAAAACAACCCCTTTGGGGAAACTGCTTTGGGTTGCCCAGAAATCGTTTCCCCAACAGAAAAACGTGATTTCAATTTTCGAGTTCGTTGGGCTGCGGATTCGCACTCGGTCACGTACGGATGTACGCTCCCTCATGTTCACCTTGCCCATCTGCTCGAAAAATTGAACTGACGTTTTTCTGGCCCCCTTCCGAAAAGGAATTTTCTACATTTTCGAGCAATAACAAAATTCCTTTCGGGATTTTCCTTCCGCGCAAAGTTCTTCTTTGGGATAGGTTTTTGAAATCGATATTAAAAGAAGAGAAGTGATCAGAAAGAAGTTATTTTAAGTTTTCGAGCAAGCGGGCAAGGTGAATATGATTCTTGCTCCCTCCCTATAGACCCGCTGAAAAATGTTAGTTCACTATTTGGAGCAGGCGGACGAGGCAAACATGACGGAGCGTACATCCGTACGTGACGGAGGGCGAGTCCGATGTCCAACACACTCGAAACTTAAACTAACTTCTTTCTGCTATTTGAAGAGCAAGATAGGCACATGACACCGCCTAATAAGGTCCGTGGTGGTGCTGCCAATGATGAGGTGGCGGATAACGCCGTGTCCGTAGGCTCCCATGATTAGAAGATGAACGTCTTTGTCTACAACGTATTTTTCTATCACGTCTCCAGGTTCACCTATCATGAGGTGCGATTGAATTTTATAACCTGCTGATTCCAATGAATCGACTGCCTTTTTTAATAATAAAACATTGCTTCCGCGATCCTCTTCATTACTGCAAGTAATAAGGTGGAATTCCATCTCCTTAAACATCTCCGAACGGGTCAGGAATTGAATCGCTCGATTCACTGAAGGACTTCCATCATATGCAATTAAAACACGTTGAATATCATGAAATTTCCTTGGAGTCACTAGGCAAGGTTTTGTCGCAGAACGAATAACACGCTCCATCGTCGACCCCAAATGCTCTGTCGCAATCCGCGCATTTTCTCCGCGTTTACCCAAGCAAATGACATCGAATCCTTCCGTATCTTCTGAAAATTCTTCAAAACAATCCGTCAGAAAACCTGTCCGTTGATGGAACTTTACTCGGTCTTCTTCGATTCCATACTTTTTAAAAACCTTATGTACCCGGCTTCCAATAAGCTTGGTCTTTTCCTTTTCAATGTCCTGTAGTTGCGAAAAAACTCCTTGAAATGGCTGAACCCCTAGACTGCCACTAAAATCAGTAACCATTGACATTTCAAATTGGCGTAGGTCCGAAACATAGAGAACATCAATTAACGCATGTGTCCGCTTCGCTAACCAAGCCGCATATGCATAACAAACTTCTGAATCGTGAGAACCATCTGTGCAAACCAACAGCTTTTCCATACCTTTTATACTTTCACAATTCTAAAAAAATAGCAATCCCCTTCTTCGACGTTTTTCTATAAGAGAGTGCTAAAGCGCGAAAACCCTTCTTTTTGAGGAGAAGAAGGGTTTCCTGACAGGAAAAGCATCTGTTCTGTTTTTGGGTATGTTGGGCTACGGATTCACACTCCCTTACGTACACACGTGGTCGGTGGTATTCACCTTACCGGCCTTCTCAAAAACAGAACAAATGCTTTCTGAACTTTTCCAAGAAACACTTTTAATAAGCTCATAATCAAAACCTTACGGTTTTTATTATGCGCTGGATGAGAAGTCGCCCCAAAACAAAATACTATATTCCTTTTCAATGCGTTTTACTATACGACTTAACTTGCTTATGGTATATCAATAGAAATTTAATCACCTATATAAAATATCCGAAAAAAACTTGCGCGGTAATAAAAATTTATTACCGCGCAAATGGTCTCCTTTTTGGAGGGGGCTTGGGGGAGCCGCTTTGGGGTGACCAAAAGCGCTCCCCCTATAGCTCCTTTTAATGGGAACTGATTTCTTTTTCTTCCTCTTTTTGGAGGACGACGATCTTGTTGCTAAGTCCTTTTACTGCAATTAACCAGATTAAGCAGATTATTACAAAGACTCCGGCGACCCAAGGTGCTAACTGTAATAGAGAGGCTCCTGGGAATGCAACGCTCATTAAGAAGGCTTGGATACTGGCTCCACCCGATTTTCCTAGACGTCCACCAACGACGTCGACGACAGCTTTACCTTTGACTTTCATGTCTTCGTCTAGAGGGATGTACGCCATTTCCTTGGTTAAATCGAAGAGAGAGTATTTTGTCGATTTGATTGCCACAACAACAACCGCACCTACCATTACCGCTAAAGCAACTGGGTTTGTTCCAATTTGTTGGATAAAGTCTGCTAATTCCGTACGGAATAGTACGAAAGCGAAAAACAAGCAACCTCCGAAGAACATGATTAGGGGGGTTACAACTGCTGCGGTAAACCAGCTGAAAATACGCAATATATTGCTGCCAACAATCATCATTAGCATCGAAACGACGCCAGTCCAGAAGCTGAACTGATTCATGAACACGTTCATGTCATCGGGTCTTGGGTACTTGATTTTAACTTGGCTCTTCCAGGCGGCTTCAATTAGGTTAACACTTGTCCCGTAAGTAATGACCAAAATGGCGATCAAAGCAAGATAGGGCGATGTAAAGATGGTCATGAAGCTTTGAACAAGGCTTGGCTTCTTCTTTTTCTTTGCAACTCCAGGTAATTCGGGTTTGTCATAGAAACGTTTGTCAGTGAGTACGTTTGTATAAATCCAACGATAAATAATCATCGTGAAGATACCAAAAACGAAAACGATACCCATTTGCCATTTTAATGAAATGCCCCATGCATCGACACCTTCTGGTAAACGGTCTTTGAGAGAAGAGAAGTATTCTCCAATGGTTCCTGAAAGCATTAAAGAGGTTTGGGCGATTAGTCCGAAAAATGCATAAAAACGTTTAGCTTCGGGCGTACGTGTAATTTGGTTTGCAAATTGCCAGAATGACAACGATAAAATGGCGCTACCCCAGATCTCTGCTAATACATAAAAAATAGAATAAGTCCAATTCCCGTAAATGGAGATTAACCATTTTGCGCGAGGAAATTCAACTTGCCAGGCTTGTACTGATTCAATTGAAGGGTGCAAGATATCCCGATTTGGGTACAAGAAAAATGCAAATGCTCCAAAAAATAGCACAAATGGGGTCAATGTAACATAAAACAACTTTTCGTTACTAAAAATGTTACTTGCTTGCGCATACATAACCATAAAAATGATGGCTGCAGGCGTTACACAAAATAACTTTAGATAAGAAAGGGCTTCTGCACCAGATCCTCCTGCTGTCACAATTAAACTATCCTTTATATTACGCAAACAGGTATAGTTAAATAGAATGAAAAAGAATATCATACTCATAGGTATAACCTTCTTCAATTCATACATGTGTATCGGAAATAACATCGATCGTAATTTCCCAAACTGCGGATGGGCTGTATTAGTGCTCATATTATTAATTTAATCTGTTCCATTTTCCTCTCCCCCACGTTTTACTCTAAACGCAATATAAAGAAAAAGGAAGTGATAATCCTTAAGACAATTTTACCTTCCTACTCAAGATAAAAATTCATTTTTTTAGAGGGTAGGGGGTTCTGAAAATTCCAGGGAAACTTCTTTTAGTTGTCTAAAAGCGTTTCCCGCAAAACCTTCAGAAAAGGATATAATGCGAATAACTAGCTTTTGTCAAGTAAGTTACGCGCAAAAAAATGACTCCAGTATCAATCTGTTTTACTATAGCAAAAGACCTTTGAGTGAGTGCAATCCGATCTCCTTTGCCAATGGGAATTGAAAAAAATTCTTTTGGGGTGATATCTCTTTTTTGGAAGGGCCGAAAAACAAATTCTATCTCCTCTACATTTGAGGGATAGAAGCGAGGAGTTGGCGGGTATAGGGGTGTTGGGGGTTGGTGTAAAGGGATTCTGCGTCCGAGTGTTCGACTATTTTCCCTGTCTGCATAACCAGAACTTCGTCGCTAACGTGCTCAACTACAGCGAGATCGTGTGCGATAAATAGATAGGTAAGTCCCATTTCTTCTTGTAGATCTTGCAGGAGATTAATGATTTGCGCCTGAACAGAAACGTCTAGGGCGCTAACAGGCTCATCACAAATGATAAATTCAGGTTCGATTGCCAGCGCTCTAGCGATTCCTATGCGTTGACGTTGTCCTCCACTGAACTCGTGAGGGTAGCGGTTCATGTGATCGGGTTGGAGTCCGACTTTTTTTAGAAGATCAACAATGCGTTGAGTTTTTTGTTCCTTCGACCAATCCGGAAAATGGATATCGAGGGGTTCTCCCAAAATACTGGCAACGGTCATCCGAGGATTAAGCGAGTTAAAGGGATCTTGGAAAATCATTTGGATTTTTTTACGATAAGGGAAAAACTCGCGATTGCTCAGATTGGAAATCTCATCCTTTCCATAAAAAATAGCCCCTTCCGTAATGGGAGCTAGCCGAACAATAGCACGTCCAAGGGTTGTCTTGCCGCTTCCGCTCTCGCCAACCAATCCCATTGTCGATCCCTTTCTTATAGAAAAGGATACGTCGTCAACCGCTCGAAGGACGGATCGCCTTTTAAAAATAAT
>MIDO01000111.1:12765-13037 GCA_001831055.1 Verrucomicrobia bacterium GWC2_42_7
GACTGTAATTAAAGCATCTAATTCATTCATAAGGCAATGATTGATAGGCGAAGATCTTTGGGGGAAACGGCTTTTAATCGCTTAAAAGCGTTTTCCCCAAGCCCCTTTCCGAAAAGGAGTTTTATTCGTTTATTCGTTTATTCGTTTATTCGCGGAAGTAAATTCTTCACAAAATTTACTTCCGCGCAAGGTAATCTTCTTTATTTTTGGTTAATTCTAATTTGGAATTAATAATTAACTTGCTGATTACCAAATAGAATTTAAAAAACAAC
>MIDO01000112.1:0-2776 GCA_001831055.1 Verrucomicrobia bacterium GWC2_42_7
AAATGAGGTCAAATTTCCGTTTACTCTAAAATTACACTCGGACAGCAAGAAAGTCGTTGAGTTTGAAGTGACCAATCTATAGCTAAAACATTAAAATTATAACAAAACAACTTCCCTCGCCTAAGAAAAAAATCTAGCGATCTTTCTTGGGCGATAATCGCTTTTCTCTGGAAAGAGTGAAAACCTTTCTTTCCTTGGGAAAAGAAACGTTTTCGTTTCTTGTATCCTCTTTAATGTCTGATGCTATCCCTACTAAAAAAGCCGTTTGCTCAACATTCAATCCGAAAAAGAATTTCTTGAGCAATAATACCTCCTTTTCGGAAGAGGGATTCAGAAAAAAACCCTGGGGAACCCAAAGTGATTTCCTCAAAGAGTCCTCCACTCCCCCCAAAAAACATCCTTTACTTCGATTCAAGGCGGATGCGGGGATCGGTGAAGGCTAGGAGGAGATCTGATAAGAAGTTCCCGAGGAGGAGCATAAAGGCCCCAACCATGACGGATGCCATCACAACGTATTGGTCTTGTTTGAGAAAGGCTTCGTAAATAAGTTGCCCTAAGCCGGGGTAATTCATTACGTTTTCAACTAATAATGCGCCAGAAAGGAGCCTAGAAAAGGAAAATCCAAACGACGTAATGAGCGGGTTGATGGCATTACAAAGAACGTGCTTAAACATAACCGAGAATTCCGAAAGGCCTTTGGCTCTGGCCGTAGTGACGAACTCAGCTGTCATATAGTCGAGAAAATTCCCTCTCATTACACGCATCATCCCAGCCACGTTACTCAATCCAAGTACAAGTGTCGGAAGGACAAGATGATAAGCGATGTCGCCCCATTGTGCTAATGGTGAGAGGAAATCGTGGACTATTGCCGTACGCCCCCCTGTTGGAAACCACCCTGTTTTTGCGGCAAAAAATACAGCCAATAGGGCCAAGAAAAATTCCGGTATAGAAAGAGATGCGTATGTAATAAAGCTCGCAAGTCGATCGAATACAGAATCCCTATAAACCGCAGAAAGGACCCCCAACGGAATCGCAATGAACCATGCAAAGCTCAAGGATGTAAGCGCTAAAATAAGTGTTGCTGGTACTTTTTGGAACAGGAGGTCAGAGACAGGGACTCGATACGTCCAAGAATACCCAAAATCCCAACAAGCAACTTGTCGGAGCCAAAGCCCGTATTGAACATACCATGGCTTATCTAATCCAAATTCTCGCTGTATCTCAATTACGCGCTCAGGAGGAAAATCTTTTGAGGCCTTTACTTGCGTCAAAAAGTCCCCAGGGGCCAGCTTCATTAATATGAATACTAGCAATGAGATCGCAAACAACATCGGAATCATTACAAAAAATCTACGTAATAAAAAGCGTCTCATTGATCATTGCGTTCTTGGGAAAAGACAACCCCTCCCTCTATTCATTCTTGCTTCTTTATAACATAGGCAAGTTAAAAATTAATATTAAGAAGTGATACCAGGGCAACCGCAATTAAATCTGAACGCTCCGGGAAAACCGCTTTTGGTCCCCCAAGAGCTTTTTCCCAGACCTTTTTTGAAAAAGAAATTTCCGATCCTAATTCATTGTTTCAAAAGGAGTTAGGATCGATTTTATTGTTTCATATCCGAAACACTTCCTCGCCCTTTCATTCACAAAAGAAGGTTTTTTGCAGTGCCCAAATTTAATATGCGGTTGCCCTGAAGTGATATATCGTGAATTCAATTACTTTTGAACTTGAGGTCTTACTTTGAGTACTGGAGATTGAATCGTAATACACTGCAACTGATTATCCTTGAAATATTCAAAGGAAATGGGTTCTTTTTTGTACCCCCCTGCTAGCCATTTACGTAAGCGATAGTAGTGTTTGGCTAGCTTTAATTTGAAAGACTTTTTGTTAATATCAGGCAGAGCATCTTCAGGATTTGTTTTCCCTTTCGTATTACTAAGGGAATTCGGATGCCAGGTGAAAATGCCTATTGGCTTGGGAACAACTGTTAATTTTATACCAGACTCCATTTGACTGCGGAACCACACATGGTCTGCAACAAGACGATATTTTGTGTCATAAGGAATATGTTCCCATAACACCCTTTTGTACAAAAACGAACAGCTCTGTATCGGCATGTGCCAATAAACATCTTGCAATCGAGGAACGATAACTTGTTTTAAAAGTTGGAGAAATTCCAATTGTCCATTTAACATAACCGTTGGACCCAATACGCCATCACTATTTTCTGTTCGCATTTTTGAAAGGGCTTCCAGTAGGCCCTTTCTGTTGTATTGTTCATCACTATTCAAATGCCCAACAACTAATCCTCTTGATAAGGCAATTCCCTTATTGAGGGCATCATACATGCCATTATCTTTTTCAGAAAACCACGTGATGTCGTTTTGTTTTTTTAAAATTTCAATTGTGCCATCCGCGCTCCCTCCATCGACTACAATATGCTCGTAATCAATACCTTGACAAGCACGTCTCACGGAGAGCAAGCAATCAGTGATATGCTTCTCTGCATTAAAACAGGGTGTAATGATGGATAATAACACGTTGGTTTATCGATGGTTGGTTTCTTTCCGCCATGAACACGGCGAGTACCACTATTTATAGTTGTCTTTCCAAATAGCGATAAAAATTTTGAAAATAGCCTCTAGGCGATAGCCAATCCTCCCAAAGCTTGCGACATGCGTGTTGCTTCTCGTCAAGTTCTTCCTGTGATAGAAGAGAATGAAACGCAGCATTTTTCAAAAAATATCTTCAGCATTTTTTTGTTGTACCTTATTT
>MIDO01000112.1:2837-5616 GCA_001831055.1 Verrucomicrobia bacterium GWC2_42_7
GCCACAATTGACGATGCAAGTTTTTTCCCGTATCAGGGAAATAAAGCCAAAGACGTTATATATCATTGCAGATGGTCCTCGGTCAACACATCTTGCAGACAAGGAACGTTGCGCTATTACACGGCAAGTAGCTGAGTCTGTCGATTGGCCCATGTGAAATCATCAAAGACTGCTCAGAAGTCAACTTAGGGTGTAGGCTTGGGGTGTCTTCTGGGCTTTCAAACGCATTCAAGTTGTTTGAATCGGCAATCATATTGGAGGATGATTGCTTGCCCAATAAGGATTTTTTCCCATTTTGTGAGGAGTTATTGATCAAATATAGAGAATGTCCACAAATCATGGGAATTACAGGGACAAATATTCTATGTAGCCAAAAAGAAACCTCTGGGCTCGTTAACCAGCTAGATACAGATTATTATTTTTCAAGACATTCCCATGTATGGGGTTGGGCAACGTGGCGTAGAGCTTGGCAACATTACGATGTTGAAATAAAAGCTTGGCCCCAACTTAAGGACCAACGCTGGTTGGAATCAAAATCGAAGAATTGCGTAGAAGTATCGATGCTCTCCCAAGCTTTTAATAACATACAAGAAGGGAAATCCTCAACCTGGGATTTTCAATGGCTTTTCTCTCTTCTCTTACATAATGGTATTCATATTATCCCTCATAATAATCTCGTCTCTAATATTGGTTGTGGAGAAGAATCCACTCATACAGGATCGGAGCACCCCTTTGCTAATATGGCTGCTAACGGATTACACTTCCCATTGCGCCATCCTTTGAGCGTACATGTTAACGAGCAGCTTGATATGGGCTGGAGTCAACTCGGTTTTTATAAACAGAAGTACTCTTTTATGCAGAGAATGAAAAAATCCTTAAAAAAACGATGCAATAAAATAAAAAAGGTTTTTTGTGGTAAAGGTGCTGTTGGTTAATAATTGTGTATTCTACAAGGTTTGCTTATGTATCGAACTCAAAATCCAAAAGATAGAAGGGTACCAAACTTTTTAGCTTCCCATTGGTTCTAATCTTCTTACTAATAATAGCTCCATGAAAGTAGGGTTAACAGGTGCTTCTGGTGTCCTTGGGACAATTGTGTGTCAGAAATTGGCTCAATTAGGAGTAACCGTATCTTGTTTCACAGGAGATTTGTGCAGCAAGAGTGACATTCATAATTGGTTGCACTGCAATGAATTAGATTCAATCCTTCATCTAGCTGCTTTGGTTCCAACAAATTTAGTGAAGGAAGACCCGCTGAAAGCTTTCGACGTAAATGTAGGGGGCACTATCAACTTATTGACAGAGTTGTCGACCGCCGATTTAAGTAAAAGATGTTGGTTCTTTTATGCAAGCACCTCTCATGTTTACAAAAGCTCGGACAATCCGATTACCGAGCGAAATGAGGTTTCCCCGGTTTCGTTGTATGGAAAAACAAAACAAATGGCGGAGGATGTGGTCATAGAGACGGGGAAAGTATTGCAGTACAATTTAGAAATTTGCATTGGACGTATCTTTAGTTTCTATCATAAAACACAGCGCTCCCCTTTTCTCTATCCCACTATAATCAAGCGCTTGGAGGAAGAGGATTTGTCAAAGCCATTTTTTCTGCATGGGGCGGATAGTGTAAGAGATTTTTTGAATGCGGAAGAAGTTGTAGATATCATTATTGCTCTCTCAGAGAAAAGGACAACCGGTATTTATAATATTGCTTCGGGGAAGGGTATCAAAATCAGGGATTTTGTCCAATCTCTAACTCCTACTCCCCTCATAATCAAGACAAACCAAGAAAAAGATTCCTTGGTTGCTGACATATCAAAACTAAAATCAGCCTTAATTTAATATGGATCAAAAGGTTACCATCGTCATACCAACATTTAATCGAGCCCATTATGTAACGAAAACAATTGATAGTGCGCTTGCTCAGACATATCCTTGCTCGATTATTGTTTGCGACCACGGGAGTAAGGATAATACACCTGAAGTAATGAAAACGTATGGCGACAAAATCAAGTACATCCGCCGTGAGAGAGATTTTGGACCTCATTTTTGCTGGCTGGAAGGCATTCTACACGCAGATACAGAATATGTTCACTTACACTATGATGACGATCTAATGCGTCCCACTTTTATTGAAAAAACCCTACCTCTTATGAAGGACGATGTAGGTGTTGTTTTTACGGAGGCGTCTGTTCTCGATTTGAAGGGTACGTTATTCGCTGATAAAGATATATATAAGTTAAAACATCGTTTCAAAACGGGTGTTTATGATAATAGTTTATTAGAGAAAATGTTGCTAGAAGGCTGCATGATTTCGCCCGCAGCCTGTCTTTATCGTAAAAAGGATGTCGTAGATGCGATCTATCCTGGTGATTTGCCCGTGAATTTTGGGGGCAATTATCACGGCGCAGGTCCTGATCACTTTATGACTCTCCAAACGCTACTACGATATAAAAACTTCGGCGTAGTTGTTGAGTCCTTATGTATCCTTGGGTCTCACGATGGCTCAATTACAATGGATGCCTGCAAAGATCGCGAAAAGAAAATCAGGCTCGAAAAAGGATATGAAGCCGTGAGGAGTTATTACCGACTCCTTCGCATCTTTCAAAAAAACAAGCGCCTTCATAACAACGTGAAGGGAATTATTAAATGTGAAAGATTTCATAAGCGTTTGGAACGTAGGATCAAAATTATATTAAAGGCAATTGGATTGCGCAAAAAAGAAGTAAAATGACGATGAAGCAAATTCATTTAGCAGAAGACACTATCTCCCAATCAGAAT
>MIDO01000113.1:0-2808 GCA_001831055.1 Verrucomicrobia bacterium GWC2_42_7
CCACCAAGCGATCCGATTGCGTTGGGAAAAACCAGAGAAGTCTCTGGGCGGCAACCTCTTATCAAGAGTTGAATTTACCATCTTGGCAAATGGACAAATTACCAATGTAAAAATTGTTCAATCCTCGGGGAACAAGGAGTTTGACAACTCTGTAATGATGGCGTGTGATATAGGTATATTTGAAAAACCCATTAAAAATACCACGTTTACCCTTATCCTTAAGGAAACAGATAAAGAATGACTTGTCCCACAACATATTTTGAGGGTAAAAGCGTTAAGTGGCTTTTCTTTTGTTTTAGAAGGAAGGGATTTCTTTTGTCCCTTGTTTTTTTGTCAACCTTAACCAATGGCTATAGTGGAGCAAAACTAGATAAACCCATAAAGAACTTCAAGACATTGATGTTCAACGATAAAGGGTATCGCTCATGGGAGATTTCCGGTCGTGAAGGGTTGTACATAAACGATAACCTGGTAGAAATCAAGGATATGCATCTTCAGACGTTTCACGGCGATCAACAGGGGACTCTCGAATCAACCGTTTTAAGTCCGACAGCAACACTGTTTGTTAAAGAACATGTCATGCAAGGGGAAAAAGAAATCAAAATTTTGGGGCAAGATTATTCCGTGGAAGGTGAAGATTGGAAATGGAATGGCTCGCAAAAAAAATTTTGGATAAATAAAAGTGTAAAAGTTGAATTTACTCAAAAAGAAATAGTAACCTTTTGATAAAATGAAATGAAAAAGATTCAAAAGAGAGCTTCCTTGTATAAAAGAATTTTTGGAAAAAACATCCGCTTCTTTTCTTTGTCTAATTTGGGAATAAGCAGGACAAAGGCATTTAGATACTTAATAAGCGTCCCCATATTTTCTTATGCAATAACCTGGTTATCTGCACCTTGCGCAGCAAATAGCGAGTGCACCGACACGGAAATCTCGCCTAAAACCACCATTACGAGCGATCGTTTAGAAATGAGTGGGTCAGATACGGAAAATATTTTTAAATTTTCAGGACACGTTAAGGTCGTTGGGAACAACCTGCTTGCAACCAGTGATGAAATGGAAGCCTATTCAAGTCACTTAAATGACAATAGTTCTCAGAAAGAAAATCTTAAGGGAGAAGTCGGGAAAATTGAAAAAATCATCGCACGAAAAAATGTAAGGATCGAGCAACGAGGAAGAATCGCAACGGCGGGATGTGCAGAGCTTTTTCCTCAAGAAGGGAAAGTTATTCTCAGTGATACCCCCATTATTGAAGATGCCCAACAAGGCAAAGTAGCTGGTAAGCGTATCACCCTATTTCAAGGAGAAAGACGTGTCCTCATCGAAGGGGATGAAATGAGCTCGCACCGTCCCACCATTGTCCTTCCTCAAATGCCGGATCTCGGTTTCGATGAGAAAAAAGCAGCATCGAGTAAAGATAAGGAAAGCTCTCCCTCCAGTGATAACGAGGGCAAAAACAAACAATCACAAAAGTAAAAGCTACAGTGAGCTGAAAATCTATTGATGCAACCAGATGGTTATTTTCAAGAACACAAATGAACCCCCTCTTATCGGGCCAAACAGATTCGAAGAATTTTTAAAATTTTTCGGCCCGATCATTGGTTTTTTAAAAAAGTCCAAAAACCCTTTCTCTTTTCCTCAAAAAGAAAGGCCGGCATCGTCAAGATAAACTGAGTTTACTATAACCCAAACTAATTTATAGAATGAAGCTGATAGAGACCAAAGGGCTAAAAAAAATTTACGGCAAACGAGAGGTCGTAAAAGGAATTGACATAAGGATAGAAGCCGGGGAAGTAGTTGGCTTATTGGGACCCAATGGAGCCGGAAAAACCACAACTTTTTATATGATTGTGGGGCTTGTTTCCGCATCGGATGGGACCGTTCATCTCAACCAAGCCAATGTCACCCAAATGCCTATGTACAAACGAGCCCGAAGGGGAATTGGTTATTTACCTCAAGAACCCTCGGTTTTTAGGAAATTAACGGTCAGGGAAAATTTGAAAGCTATCGCAGAAACATTGGAACTCTCTCGGGAACAGACAAATCAATATGTAGATGAGCTGTTGGATGAGTTACACTTGTCGCGTTTGGCTGAACAAAAAGCCTACACGCTTAGTGGTGGAGAAAGGCGTCGCTTAGAAATAACGAGAGCGTTAATCTCAAAACCAGATTTTATTCTAATGGATGAACCTTTCAGTGGCGTAGATCCTATCAATGTAAGTGAAGTGCAAAACATTATAACACGCTTGAAAGGAAAAGGAATTGGTGTATTAATAACAGACCATAACGTGAGAGAAACACTGAGGATAGTGGATCGTGCCTATCTGATACACGATGGCAGGATTCTCTGTGAAGGAAGCAGTGATTTCCTGGTCAATGATCCACAAAGCCGTAAGTTTTATTTGGGGGAAAGTTTTTGTCTGTGAGTGCGATAAAAAGGATAGGGGTAAAGACCTTACAAAACATATCGGTTAAGGATTTTTTGGAATTGTATGGTGAGCAGCTAAAACTGGAGTTGCTTGCCGGAAACGAAGGTTTGTATAGATTGATCGAAGAAAACACTATCAATCGACCCGCCCTCGCGTTGACTGGCTATTTTAAGCATTTCGGACAAAAAAGATTGCAGTTTTTTGGCTCAGGCGAAATGAGTTTCATCAACGACTTAGATGAGAAAAGGCAAACAGAAATCATCAGAGAAATTGCAAAAAAAGACATTCCCTGCATGATAATGAATAAAGAGGGGGAAGCTTCTAAGGGTATTATAAAAACAGCCAACCAATACAAAATTCCGTTGATGCGCAGTGAATT
>MIDO01000113.1:2938-6583 GCA_001831055.1 Verrucomicrobia bacterium GWC2_42_7
GGAGTGGGAAAGAGTGAATGCGCGTTAGCGTTATTGGAAAGGGGATACAGTCTTATTGCAGACGATGTGACTTATTTTAGAAAAATGGGAGACACCGAAATAATGGGGCATAGCTCATCTTTAAACCGTGAATATATGGAATGTCGGGGGTTGGGAATAATTAACGTTGTGCAACTATTTGGAATCCGGTCATTTCGACCCGAAAAAAGGTTGGATCTCATCATAACATTCGTAGAGTGGAATAGTGGAATGGAAGAAGAAAGAACTGGCCTTGATCGTTCATTCAAAACCATATTAGGGGTGGAAATTCCCCATGTTAAGATTCCTGTCCGACCCGGAAGAGATATGGCGAGATTGGTTGAAGTTGCGGCATTAGTACAATCATTGAAAAACATGGGTCACGACCCCGCTGTCGAGTTTAATGAGAAGCTGATCGCTCACATGTCAAAAAGCCAAGTACAAGATTAGGTTCAGGTAAAGAGAGAATATAGCCAATATAAACGTAGAACATGGACAACGTTGTATACGATAAGAACAGGCCGTTTCTGGCAAAGATGATAGAAAGCAGGCGGTTAACACGAGAAACCAGCGACAAAGAAACACGCTTATTCGTCTTCGACATTGAAGGGAGTGGCTTTAAATACAAGCCAGGAGATTCCATCGGAATCTATCCATCCAACGATAAGACGGAGGTAGCTTTCATTTTAAACAAACTACAACTCGATCCCAACCATAAGATCCAATTACCCAGGAGTGAAAAAACAGAAACCATCCAAGAGGCTCTCGAACACCATTTGGATATAATGTCTTTGTCTCGCAAAATGTTGGAGGTTTTTTATGAGCGAGCCGATTATGGAGAAACAAAAACCAAGTTGGCCGCCTTGCTAGATATTGCATGGGAAAATCACTTAAGGGCCTTTTTGTCAGAAACCACACTGAAAGAATTGGTTGAGGCATTTCCGGATCTAAACATAGAACCGCATGATTTAACACACCTTAAGCGCTTGATGCCAAGATTGTACTCCATTGCTTGTGCACAAAATGTTTTTCCAAACCAGATACACATTGCGGTTAATATTGTACGTTACCAGAAATCAAATGGAAATTGGCAAAAAGGAGTAACCTCTTCCTTTCTAACCGAAAGAGTTTTCCTAAATAAGCCAATGGTTCCTCTCTTCACAACCCATTCGCCCTTTAAACTTCCCGAGAAGCCAGAAACAGATGTCATCCTAGTTGGGCCGGGAACAGGGGTTGCCCCCTTTCGGGCTTTCATTCAGGAAAGAATTCACCAAAAAGCAAGCGGAAGAAATTGGCTATTTTTCGGCGATCGCCAACGCAAAAGTGATTTTCTATTCGAAGAAGAATGGCTCGATTGCTTTCAAAAAAAGCAGCTCACTCGGATGGACTTAGCCTTCTCACGCGATCAAGAATATAAAGTTTATGTACAAGATCGCATACGTGAGAATGGAAAGGAAATTTGGACTTGGCTGAAAAATGGAGCCGCCTTTTATGTCTGTGGGGAAGCTTCTCGAATGGCTAAAGATGTCGAAAAAACCCTATTAGACATCATAAAAAAGCACGGAGACTTGTCTCAAGAACAAGCAGAAGACTTTTTTAAATACATGAAAAAATCCAAACAATACCAAAAGGACGTGTATTAATACAAGAGTTTGGGGAAACTGCTTTTGGTCACCCAAAAGCGTTCCCCCAACCGCCCTCCGAAAAGGAGATCGTTGCGCGAAATCAAATTTTTACAAAATTCAACTTCGCGCAAATGCTTTCTTTTCAGAAATGGCTTAGGTTAAGCGGTATTTGAGTACTGCTTAGCTATTTCAAAATATGATGACACATTTTGGGTGCTTTTTGACAGTTATTATCGGAAATAGAAAGGAATCCATCCTATCACCTAACCAAAATCGCAAGATTTTGATTAGGCGATTATTAAAAGTGTTTCTTAGGAAGGTTCCGAAAACCTTTCTTTTCCTTCAAAAAGAAAGGTTTCCGGATGTGTCGCTTAAGCCTTTTATAGTAAAATGCATTGAAAATGAATACAGTATTTTGTTTTGGGGCGATTTCTCATCCATCGCATAACAAAAACCGTAAGGTTTTGATTATGCGATTATTAAAAGTGTTTCTTAGGAAGGTGCGGAAACCTTTCTTTCTTCAGAAAGAAGGGTTTCCGCGTATCTATTCTCAATGCTATTAACGATACTATATATGAAAATAATTTCGTGGAATGTTAATGGGCTGAATGCGATTCTGAAAAAGGATTTTTCGAGAGACATTGCTTTGTTGGAGCCCGACGTCCTTTGCTTGCAGGAGACGAGAGTTAGTAACGAGATAGGGCTCGACCACTTGGGTTTTGCGTACCATCAGTATTCTTATGCTGAAAAGAAAGGATATTCGGGAACAGCTATTTTTTCAAAAGAGAAACCCAAGGCTGCACGGATAATTTGTCCCTGTGAGCCCGAGCCTACAGAAGGGCGTTGCGTTACCTTTGAATATGAACAGTTTTTTTTAGTGAATGTCTATGTTCCTAATTCAGGATCTGAACTCAAACGGTTGTGGTTCCGTTCGCACGAATGGGATCCTGGATTTAGGCAATACCTATGTGAATTGGAAAAAAAGAAACCTGTGATAGCCTGTGGCGATTTCAATGTGGCACACCAAGAAATAGACTTAGCGAACCCAGAATCCAACCATTTCAGTGCAGGGTTTACCGATGAGGAAAGAGCTGGCTTTTCGTTGCTACTACAGTCAGGTTTCGAAGATATTTTTCGAAAGTTGAACCCGGATAAGCCCAAATGCTACACCTGGTGGTCATACCGTACCGCTGCCCGCAAAAGAAATGTAGGTTGGAGAATCGACTACTTCCTTACTTCGCCAAAACTCCGCCCTCACATAAAAGACGCGTATATTTGCCAAAAAATTGAGGGATCTGATCACGCTCCCGTCGCTCTGGAAATTGAATTTTGCTATAGTAAATAGCATAGAGAATAGATACGCGGAAACCCTTCTTTCTGAAGAAAGAAAGGTTTCCGCACCTTCCCAATAAACACTTTTAATAATCGCATAATCAAAATCTTACGGTTTTTATTATGCGATGGATGAGAAGACGTCCCTAAACAAAATACTGTATTCATTTTCAATACGCTTGACTATAAAATATAAGTAGAGAAGGTGCAAAATCCTTTCTTTTCGAGGGAAGGCCGGCATCGTCAATGGAAATTTAGTTTACTACAATCCATTTTCACGTAACTAATTTTACAAAAATTAGTTACGCGCATAATCTCCTTTTCGGAAGGGGTGCGGGAAAACACTTTAGGCGACTAAAAGCAGTTTCCCTGAAGTTCTTAGGGATCTCCATATACTACATAAACTATAAAACGCTGTTGCATTTTTTGCGAGGACATCTCATTATGGTAGGGAGGTAGGATATGATGAGCTCTATCAGGATGAGAATACTAGTGGTATCGTTTTCTGCGGTATTCATAACAGTTATTGTGTTTTTGGCGACGTTGTCCCTTGAGAAGAAAGACATCTTGGCAATCAACAATACTATACAAAGCGAGATGGTAGATACCATCATTCAAGATTGGCAAAGGCAGGCAGATACACTAACGCGAACGCTATATCGGACCTGTT
>MIDO01000114.1:0-3583 GCA_001831055.1 Verrucomicrobia bacterium GWC2_42_7
CCTTTTTTACTCCTTTCACCTCCATTGTCAATCTGTTTTACTATATAACATATGAGGGGTACATTCCGTTTGTTCAGTTTGATCTATTTGATCAGTTTGATTAAATTTTCCATCCCATTGATAATAAGCAACAGAAAGCTTGTAAAAACCGTCAAAACCATTCACTTTTTGACCAAAAATTCAACTTTTTTGAAATTTTTTTATATTTTGTGCTCTCCTCCAGGAAGAGATTACCTCAAGTTTTTTTTGAGTAAGAGGACAAGGCGAATGTTTTTGCTCTCTGTCCATGATTTTTCAGAAAAACACCCCTTCAATTTTTGAGCAGGCGGACAAGGCGAACACGACCGAGCGTACCAACACACTCAAAGTTTAAAATCCCTTTTGCTCCCTTTGCCTAACCCTCGCAGAAAGGTGTTAATTTAAGTCTTTGAGCAGGCGGGCAAGCAAAGGATTTTCTTGTTCTCAGCCTTGCCCCGAAGAAAAACATCAGTTCGATTTTTGAGAAGGCGGACGAGGCGAACACGACCGAGCGTACCTACGTACGTAAGGGAGTGTGAGTCCGATGTCCAACACACTCAAAAGTTGAACTCATGTTTTTCTGCTAGAAGGAGATTTTAATCCCCCGCCTTATATAGCTCGGAATATCGAGGTCTTCTCCGTTAAAGAGATTGCGTTCTGTTTTTTCGAAGAGGCCGCGATCGTCTTCTTTTAGGAGGAAGCTAAAATTTGATTGCTCTTCGTTTGTTGGCAATTGGGCTTGGGAAGGAGACCCAGCATGCGGTGTCGTATGGCTTGCTGAGGTGGTGGATGTGTTTTTCTGACGGCTAATTGGCTTTTTCCCCAAGACATTGGTTGTTCCAATGATACAAATTTCAAGGTACTGCTCTTTTTCTGGGTCAATAACAGCACCTACATTCACGTTCGCTTTACTGGAATAAGTTTCTGTAACGGATTTTAATATATCGTTTACTTGGAAAAGAGTTAAGTCTTTTCCTCCAATAATATTAACCAATAAACTATCGGCTTTCTTCGTACTGTCGGGCAGTTGCAAAAGAGGGCATAATGTTAATCCCCTAAGTGCTTCTTTTACATAATCTTCGCCATGACCTTCAGCAATCCCAAACAGAGTTTTCCCTCCGCGGTAGCAAAAAGTGCTTTGCAAGGTTCCAAAATCGAGATTGATCAACCCCGTCAACGACAACGTCCGAACCAAGGAATTGATCGCTCGCATTATCCACTCATTGGACAAGCGAAACGCTTCCGAAACGGTCGCATTTTTATCTATTTGCTGTAAAAGTAGATCGTTCGGCAAAGTAATGACCGCATCACAATGATTTCTTAATTCTCTAACAGCCGCATCTGCTTGCTTATAACGCACTTCGCCTTCTATTGAAAACGGCAATATAGCAAATGCAATTACCATCGCATTGGAAGCGGCAGCTATCTCAGCTACAACCGACCCAGCCCCACTTCCTGTGCCACCGCCAAGGCCTGCGACTAAAAAAACAAGGTCCTGTTCTTCAAATAATTGAGAAAGCTTATCACGGTCATTCTCGGCAATCCGCTTCCCCCGTTCTGCATCGCCACCCGCACTCAATCCTCGATGACAACTTTGCCCTAATAAAAATTTCGATTCAACCCCCACCCTATCGAGCGAGGCAATGTCTGTATTAATAACACTATAATTTACCAAAAACTTGTCAGAAAACGAAATAACCTCGTTCTGCATCTCATTGACTATGTTGCAGCCAGCCCCTCCAAGCCCCACTACCTTTGCTTTTACCTGATCGCTCATCCCATCCGCCATGTTCATGTTAAAATAATTGTAAAATTTTCCTCCCACGCAAGGAAGAAGTTTTGGAAGAATATAGTAAGGGCAAGCTAAGAATAGACAAGGTGCGAAAACCTTTCTTTTTTCGCAAAAAGAAAGGTTTTCGCGCTTTCCAAAGAAAAACGATAGTGCGCGAACAAAAGACTACGCTTTTTTGTTCGCGCAAAGGGGGTTGACTTTTGTAATAACTTTTATTGCCTATGCCATACGTTTGCGGAAAAACCGCTTTTATTGCTATATATGGAAACTAGATTAAAAAATTAAACAAATAACCGGTAAAGATAATCCCAAGTCCTACAATTAAAGCAAAAAGAGTTATCAATTTTTTCGTCATAAGTTTGTTAAGTATTATAAACTCAGGTAAAGATAGACCGGTCACAGCCATCATAAAAGCAAGAGAAGTCCCAAAGGAAACGCCTTTCTCGGCCAAGGAACTAACAATGGGAATGACTCCTGCCGCATTTGAATAAAGTGGAATTCCTATAAAAGTTGCAAGAGGAACTGCATACCATTTATCAGAACCGGCATATCTTGCTAGAAAATCGGCAGGAACATAACCGTGAATAAAAGCACCCATGGCAACACCTAACACCACATATGGCCAAATTTGGCCTAATATTCCAAAAGTATAGCTTAATGAACTCGAAATTCTAAAACGCCAACTTAACGATCCTGATGAGCAGGAGCATGGTTGTTTACTCTGAAGATGGGTGGGTTGTTTTAATAAGCTTTCTGGTTTTAAAAATCCAATAATGAGACCCGAAAAAACAGCAATGAGCCAACCACTCACCACATAAATTAATGCGATTTTTAACCCAAATGATCCTAATAATAAGGTTAAAGCAACTTCATTGATCATGGGAGAAGAAATCAGGAAAGAAAAGGTCACCCCCAAAGGAACCCCTATCTCATTAAAACCAAGAAATAATGGAACGGCGCTACAGGAACAAAAAGGAGTTATTATTCCAATAGTTGCAGCAATTGCATGTCCTATATAACGATTTTTTGAGGATAATATCCTTTTAATTCTCTCAAGGGGGAAAGCAGACCTTACGAACGCGACAGAAAATATAATTAACAACAACAGTATTAAAATCTTAAGCGTGTCAAAAATGAAAAAATTTATTGCACAATTAAGCGTTTTGTCATCTATCTTAAATAGGTCATTTGTTAAAAAATCAGAAAATTCCTGAATCGGATAAAATATACTTTTCATGCTTGGATGGTATGAAATAATTATCCTTTTGTACAGTAATAATGGAGGCCTATAAAAACTGCGGGGAAACTGTTTTGGGTCCCCCAGATAGAAAAACTTGAACTGACGTTTTTCTGACCCCTTCCGAAAAGGAGTTTATCTGCGCAACAAGAATTTATTAAAGAACATCTTATAGCGCATACGTTGTTTGACAAAAACATCTCCCAAAAATATCTTTATTTTCCCCAAATAGGATTACTAGAAGATAAACAAGAATTTGTTTAGCCGGATCATTTCTTAGGGGAGGTCCGGAAAGCACCCGTTCAATTTTTGAGAAGGCGGACAAGGCGAACACAATTTTTGCTTCCTTCCCCATAGTCTCCCTGAAAAATGTTAGTTTTAAGCTCTCGAGCAGGCGGATGAGGTGAATATGAGAGAGCGTACACATGTACGTGACCGAATGTGAATCCGATATCCAACGAACTCGAAACTTAAGACTAACATTTTTCAGCAGTACGTGACGGAAGTGTGAGTCCCCTGTCCAACACACTCAAAAA
>MIDO01000114.1:3623-4815 GCA_001831055.1 Verrucomicrobia bacterium GWC2_42_7
CTTTTCCCCAAAAAAACATTTTGTATTGCATCGTTGGATAAAGTTTTTTTAAATAACGGGGTTTGGCATAAATTTATCAATAAATGGGCGTGTTGTTGTAGAGATGGTTAGCACTTCCTCTTATGGTTATTCCAAAAACCTTTCTTTTTCCTAAAAAAGGGTTTTGGGATAGTTACAACGCTATATTACCTTATATTACCTCATGAATTACAAGTTATACATACCAGGACCGGTTAATGTATCGGAGCGGACGTTGAGAGCGATGAACCAGCAAATGATTGGGCATCGGAGTACTGATTTTACTGAGATGTATTGGAAGATACAGCCTCACCTACAGGAGTTGATGTATACAAAGGACCCTGTTTATTTGGCGACGAGTAGTTCCTGGGGCGTCATGGAAGGGGCTGTTCGGAATCTTTGCCAAAAAGCTGTTCTAAATTGCATGAATGGGGCTTTTTCCGACAAATGGCACGATGTTAGTTTGAGCTGTGGGAAGGAAGCGAAAGGGCTCAAGGTTGAATGGGGACAAGTTATTGATCCGCAAAATCTTAAAAAAGAGCTAGAAACGGGTCTGTACGACACGGTCACGATCATTCACAATGAGACATCCACCGGCACAATGAATCCGATAGAGGATTTAATGGCAGGTATCAGGGAATTTCCTGAAATAATTTCTATTGTCGATGTGGTTAGTTCATTTTCCGCTATGCCGATAAAAAAAGACGCGTTGGGCATCGATGTCTTGTTGGCAGGCGTTCAAAAAGCATTGGCTTTGCCGCCCGGATTGACGCTATTTTCGGTTTCTGAACGGGCACTGAAACGAGCGGAGACGGTCAAGGGAAGGGGTTATTATTTTGATTTTATTGAATTCTCAAAATGGCACGAAAAGGGCATGACTCCAAGTACGCCTTGTATCCATACCATCTACGGTCTTCTTGACAAAATGAATGAAATTCAGGAAGAAGGCCTTCAAAATCGCTATGATAGGCATTTTCGTCTCAATCGGACGGTCCGCGATTGGGGCAATCGGCATGGATTTGAGCTTCTTCCAAAACCAGCATACGGATCTGTGTCACTCAATTGCTTTAAAAATTCCAAAAATATAGATCTTTTGAAATTTACCACAGAAATGAAAAAGCGCTACGGATTTATTATAGATGGAGGTTATGGGAAACTGAAGGGGTCGACTTTT
>MIDO01000114.1:4833-6378 GCA_001831055.1 Verrucomicrobia bacterium GWC2_42_7
AACGAAGATGACGCTTCCATCAACACATTACTAAATACACTCGACACAGTTTTGGAAAGCGAACTCGGTTTCTGAATAGGTTCTTTAAAATGATCGCTTAAGATAGTTTTATCGATTTTACTTGCAATAATTTTATAAAAATCCTGACTACCCAGAATATGAAGAAACTCATTATAGCAGAAAAACCGAGTGTAGCGGCAGACCTGGCCGCAGCATTGGGTAAGTTCAAGAAGAACAAAGACTTTTTTGAAAATGATGAGTATATTATTACTTCTGCTCTCGGGCATCTAGCTGAGTTGTATATGCCGGAAGATATCGACGAAAAACTTAAGCGTTGGAATCCCGCTGACCTGCCTATCATTCCCCAAAATTTCAAACTCAAACCCATAGAAAGAACCAAACAGAAGTTTCAGGATGTCAAGAAGTTAATAAACCGAGAAGATGTTAATGCATTAATAAATGCTTGTGACGCCGGCCGCGAGGGTGAATTAATTTTTTCCCACATTTACGAACTCACTAAATGTAAAAAATCTGTAGAGCGCCTATGGATGTTGTCTATGACACCTTCAGGCATCAGGGACGCTTTCAGTCATTTAAGAACTCAGGAGGAAATGCGTTCTTTGGAAGACGCAGCAAAATGTCGCTCTGAATCCGATTGGTTGGTGGGCATCAACGGAACCCGTATCATTACATCAAAGATGTATGGAAGACGCGTGGGAAGCGTTGCATCTGTGGGTCGCGTCCAAACCCCTACCCTTGCGCTGGTTGTCGAGAGGGAACGTGCCATTCGCAATTTTAAACCTCGCACCTTTTGGAATATTAAAGGGAAATTCAAAATCCATTCCGGCGAGTACGAAGGTATTTATCAAAAACCCAATTTTTCAAAAAAATCCGACGATGAACATGATCGCATTGATAGACTTTGGGAAAAAGCCACTGCCGATCAGATTCTTCTTGAAATAAACAATAAGCCAATCGCCATTGTTTCGGAAAAGAAAAAACGGACCACACAAATTTCCCCTAGACTTTACGACCTAACCTCCTTGCAGCGAGAGGCAAACAATCGCTTTGGGTTTTCAGCCGGTTCAACCTTAAAAATCGCACAGGCACTGTATGAGAGACACAAAGTGCTTACTTATCCAAGAACGGATGCCAAAGCTTTGCCAGAAGACTATGCAAATGTTTGCCACGATGTCCTAAAAATTCTCCCAAACGAGTACGCACCTTTCGCGCATACCATTTTGGAGAAAAATTGGATCAACCCTTTTAATAAACGTGTCTTTAACAACAAAGACGTCAGCGACCACTTCGCCATCATTCCCACCAATTTCAAGTCTGACAAGTTGAGTGAGCCAGAATACAAAATTTACGATATGGTCGTCAGACGCTTCTTGGCAGTGTTTTATCCCGCGGCCGAATATGACGTCACAACTCGCATCAGCCAGGTGGCAGTCCATGACTTTAAAACAGAAGGGAAAATCCTCGTAAACGCAGGATGGCAAGCCATTTACGGAAAAGACGAAAGCGCAAAAGATGCCCTCCCCC
>MIDO01000115.1:0-849 GCA_001831055.1 Verrucomicrobia bacterium GWC2_42_7
GTTCACATGATTGAAACGCTTAACAAGGTGATCCAAGTCCAAAAGCAACTCCTTCAGGAATTGGGGCATGATCCTACACCCGAAGAAGTTGCAGAAGAAATGCAATTGCCCGTTGAGCGCGTACAGGTCATCATGAAAATGGCTCAGCAGCCCATTTCCCTCCAAAGTCCTGTTGGGGACAGCGAAGATACCAGTTTTGGTGATTTTATTGAAGATAAAGGCGCTGAAAATCCCTATGACATGACCACCTATAGCTTGCTCAGGGAAAAACTCGTGGACGTTCTTAGTAGCTTAACAGAGCGTGAACGTCGCGTATTGGCTCTCCGCTTTGGTTTACAAGATGGCTATAGCCGCACCCTCGAGGAAGTCGGACGCCAATTCAACGTCACACGTGAACGTATCCGCCAAATCGAAGCAAAAGCACTCCGAAAGATGCGCCATCCAACCCGCATGCGTCAGTTGCACGGATTCTTCGAACGAGAAAATCTCGCAGAACCCGGCTTCGACAGCTTCCGTAAAGAACAAAAAGAAGAATAATCAATTTAAGTTAATGTATCCGGAAACCTTTCTTTTTGAGGAAAAAGAAAGGTTTCCGGCCCTTCCAAAGAAAAACTAACGATCGCCTAATCAAAATCTTGCGATTTTAATGAGGCGATAGGATGAGTTCCATTCTTTATTGATAAGATGAATCCTGGATAGCGAAAAAATATTAATTTGTTAATTATTAACAAATTATTAATGATTTGATTTTAATTTATCTCTTTGCGCTGGAATAAATTTTGAAAAAATTTATTCCAGCGCAAAAGCATAGGAAACTCCTTTTCGGAAAGGGGCTTGGGGAAAACGCTT
>MIDO01000115.1:873-8935 GCA_001831055.1 Verrucomicrobia bacterium GWC2_42_7
TTGCTTAAGGGGAGGGTAGTTGTTTATAAAGGGAGCATGTCAAAAATATTATTTATTATTGCTCTAGGCTGTTTATTGGTGGGATGCCGTGAAAGAAGAGATGAAAAAACACTTTGGGGAGAAGTTAAGCGTGTAGCTGTAAAGCAAGTTGGTTATGATCAAGTTTCCGTAGTGGAGCAGATTATGGGGACAGTGATTTCAAAGGAAAGGGCAGTGCTCTCAAGTAAAATTTCTGGAACCGTTAGTTCCGCTCCGATTGTTTTGGGGCAAAGTGTAGAAAAGGGAAAACTCCTCATAAAATTTGACGCTAAGGAAATTTTGTCAAAGTTAAACCAAGCTAACGCTCAATGGGATCAAGCGAAAGCTGATTGGAAACGCATAGATTCGTTATATAATCAAGGAGCGTCAACGAAGAGCGAGAGAGATCGTATGTTATCTCAACTGAGATCTGCGGAAGCAATGGTTCTTGAAGCAAAGTCGATGGAGTCTTATACTAAAATAGAGGCCCCGTTTTCTGGCGTAATTACTCGTAAGTTTGTCAATGAGGGTGACTTAGCCGTAGCAGGATCGAATTTATTGGAAATTGAAGATCTTAGCCATTTACAGGTGGAGGCGAATGTTCCTGAATCCCTTATTTCGCATTTATTTTTAAACCAAAAAATCAAAGCAGAGATTAGTGGAAGGGATTATGACCTAATTGTCAGAGAAATGTCTCCATCTGCGGATAGAGATTCGCATACTTTTAGAGTGAAGGCGGATGTTCTCTTCCATGAAAAATTAGAAACAGGCCTTTTTGCGAGGGTTTCTATTCCATCGGATTTCCGTAGCGGCCTTATGATTCCTTCATCTGCTGTTATTCATAAGGGGCAATTAGATGCAGTCTTTGTTTATACCGATGGGCGTGCAAATTTGCGTTATGTTAGGACTCATTTGGTAACTGCCGATTTATCGGAAATTTTGAGTGGTCTAGATGAGGGGGAACTCCTTATTGAAAGTCCCCTGAGTCTACAAGATGGTGAATCAGTGGAGGTCAAGAAATGACGCAAAATGATTCAATGGGCATTGCTGGGAAGATTGCTACCCTTTTTGTGAGCTCCAGGCTCACGCCCCTTCTCATCATTGGAGCTGTCTTTCTAGGCATAGGGGCAGCGTGTATTCTTCCACGAGAAGAAGAACCTCAAATTAAGGTTCCCATGATTGATATCATGGTATCGATGCCAGGAGCTTCTCCGGAAGAGGTTGAGGCAAGGGTTACGCGTCCTATGGAAAAACTTCTTTGGGAAATACCGGGAATTGAATATCTCTATTCAACTTCTTCTTCTGAAAGGAGCTTGGTTATTGCAAGGTTTTACGTCGGAGAAGAGCTAGAGAAAAGTCTTTTGAAAATCCAGCAAAAGCTGCAGGCAAACTTTGATAGGATTCCGAGTGGGGTTTATAAACCCCTTATAAAGCCGCGAACCATTGACGATGTTCCCATTCTAACGCTAACCTTGCATAGCAAACGTTATGATGGCGTTATCTTGAGAAAACTAGCCGTTCAAATTGATGATGAAATCAAAAAGCTCGATAACCTTGCAGAAACATCCGTTATAGGCGGGTATCGCAGGCAAATTAAGATACAGATAGATCCCCTTAGATTGGCGTCTCGCAATCTTGGTTTGTTCGAAATTGTAGAAAAAATAAAACAGGCAAATAAGCACACCCTAGCGGGATCTTTAACTTATAAAAACAATGATACGTTAATCGAGCTGGGGGATTTTATAAAATCGACAAAAGAACTCAAAAGTATCGTTGTTGGGGTTGCCGATAAAATGCCTATTTATCTTTTTGAAGTAGCAACCATTACGGATTCCAATGAAGAGGTTCTACATCATGTGCTTTATGGGTCAAAAGGAAGCCCAGATGAGCTTGCTGTAACCATTAGCATCGCAAAGCGTCCCGGGGCAAATGCAATAAAAGTAGCCCACGAAGTTTTGAAAAAGATTGATTCGCTAAAGGGTGTTCTCGTTCCTCAAGATGTTTGTATCGATGTTACGCGTAATTATGGTGAAACAGCGGCAGAGAAATCAAATGAGTTGCTGATCCACATGGGGATTGCTGTCATTGGAGTCGCTTTATTGATTTGGCTGTTTCTGGGATGGCGTCAGTCCTTGGTGGTCCTCGTTACTATTCCTTCGACCCTAGCCCTTACACTTCTTGTTTTTTATCTTTATGGTTATACTTTAAATAGAATCACCTTATTTGCCCTTATATTTTCCATCGGGATTTTGGTTGACGATGCCATTGTCGTCTTAGAAAACATTGAGCGTCATCTGGCATTACCGATTTCCATAGGAAAAGATTTTCTGAAAATCATAGTTGATGCCGTTGCAGAAGTTGGGAATCCGACGATTTTAGCAACTTTTGCGGTTATTGCAGCTATTCTTCCCATGGCGTTTGTGGGTGGTTTAATGGGGCCCTACATGCGACCTATCCCTATAGGTGCTAGCGCTGCGATGTTTTTTTCCTTAATTGTTGCATTTATTGCGACGCCTTGGGCTTCTTCCAAGTTCCTAAAACATAGCCAGCCAACTTCACATGAGCAAGCGCACGACTTTTTTACTCGGATTTATCATCGTGTCATGGAGCCCCTATTGGACTCAAAGAAATGGCGAGGTGTTTTTCTAACAAGCATATTGATTTTACTGTGTTGCTCGATAGCGACTGTGTTATTGGGTTGGGTTAAGGTCAAAATGTTGCCTTTCGACAATAAATCGGAATTCCAAGTAATGCTCAAGATGCCGGAAGGGACTTCTTTGGAGCAAACCACACGTGCCCTTAGAGAAATGGGAATTTTTTTAAAGGAAAACACTCCAGAAATGGAATCTTATCAAATTTATTCTGGCACAAGCTCTCCCTTCAATTTTAATGGACTTGTTCGCCATTATTTTTTAAGAAAGTCTCCCAACCTCGGGGATATCCAAGTCAACCTTGTTCCCAAGGAGAAGCGCGCAAATAAGAGCCATGAAATCGCTAAAAGGGTACGGAAAGGTCTAGCCTTAATTGCAAAAAAATACAATGCTCGCTTAACACTAGCAGAAGTTCCTCCTGGGCCCCCTGTGCTACAGACATTGGTTGCCGAAATCTATGGACCCACCGAAAAAGATAGGTTGTGTACCGCGCAATTAGTTAAAGCTGTTTTTGAAAAAACAAAAGGCGTTGTAGACGTCGACACTTATATGGAATCCGACCAAAAAGAGTTCCATTTTGTTATCGATAAAGAAAAAGCAGCTTTATATGGGATCAGTGAAGAGAAAATCACCCAATCCATTCAAGTTGCCATTCAAGGATTATCCATTGATCTGTTTCATTCTGATCGAGATAGGGAGGATGTTCCCCTATTTCTAGAAATCCCCCGGCAACAGCGTGCCCATCTTGAAGATCTTTTGTCTATCAAGGTTTGTTCGAATCCGATCATGAATAAACAGCTTATCTCGCTTAGAGACTTGGTTAAGCTCAATGAAGGCATTGCAGATAAGAGCATTTATCACAAAAACTTAAAAAATGTCATTTACGTAACAGCAGATGTTGCTGGCGAAATTGAAAGTCCTGTTTATGCGATTTTTAAAATGAACAAGGAACTCTCTAAGAACGTTCGTCTATACGATCTCAAGGGCCCAGACAATGAATGCGTTCCTGCAATGAAATGGGATGGAGAATGGCACATTACCCTAGAAGTATTTCGGGATCTTGGTCTTGCATTTGCAATTGTACTTGTCCTCATTTACATGTTAATGGTGGGCTGGTTCCATTCCTTTTTAACTCCATTGATTGTCATGGTAGCTATTCCTTTTTCCCTTATAGGGATCTTGCCGGGTCATGCTTGTATGAATGCCTTTTTCACGGCAACCTCAATGATTGGTTTTATGGCTGGGGCCGGTATTGTTGTCCGCAATTCCATTATTCTCGTTGACTTCATTGAGTTGCGGAGACAGGAGGGCATTTTATTGCGAGATGCAGTTGTGGAAGCCGGTTCAGTCAGATTCCGTCCCATGCTCCTAACCGCTCTTGCCGTGATTGTGGGTGCTTCTGTAATCCTAGCAGATCCCATTTTTCAAGGGTTAGCCATTTCGCTAATGGCCGGCGAAGTTGCATCTCTTTTAATTAGTAGAATGGCTGTACCCGTTCTCTATTTTATGGCTTTTAACAAAAAATAAACACAGTGAAAAAAATCATTTTTTATACAATTTTTCTTTTGCCTATTAATTGGGCTTTTGCGGAAGCCTTGTCCCTAAGACAAGCTATCGAGATGGCTTTGAAAAACAATCCCTGTATCCAAGAGGCCACCGAAAGGATAAACCAAGCTCAGGCTCAAACTGAACAATTCCGTGCAGCATTTTCACCAATGGTGAATGTGGGTTCTTCCTATACACGGACAGACCTTCCGATGAATGCATTTGGGAACATTATCAATCAACGCAGTTATAGGCAGGGGATTGACTTCAATCGTCCTGGAACGGTCGATAATTTGGGCGTCCAAGGAGGCATCTCATACAACATCTATAATGGAGGTAAAGATAAGGCCTCAATGGAGATGGCTCGTAAACAACACCAATCAAAGCAAAAGAACAAAGAAACCATCGAATCAGAACTCATTTTCGCTGTTATTGTAGCTTTTTATAATATCAAGCAGGCGGAAGAATGTTTGAAAAATTCGGAAGGCGAACTTGCTGCCTTCAAATCAAACCTTGATGTAGCAGAAATTAAATACAAGGGGGGTACTTTGTTGAAAGATGAGGTGCTAAAATGGGAAGTCCAAATTGCTAAGTCTACAGAGGATCAGATAAAAAATAAGCATATGCTAGTCATTGCTCGGAAAACGCTTTCCAATCTTCTTGGTCTACGAAATTCAATGGTTACCGCGGGAGACGACGATATTGAATTTAAGCTCCCAACCGATGAAAAACGACAGCGTGCGGAATTGGCTGCTTTTGACCTTCAAATTTCTGCCTTAGAAGCGAAGATCAGTTCTATAAGAGCAGAACGCTTGCCCTCTATTAATACGTTTGCCAATACTTATTATAATAAAGGTGGGAAGACAGGAGGTAATGGAACTTGTTGGGGATTAGGTGTTTCTGTTAATCTTAATGTTTGGGATGGACAACTCGTTTCTTCAAAAATCCGAGAAGCTCAAGCAGAGTTACGTGCTGCAAACGCTAAGAAAAAACAACTCGAACTTGCTATTGAATTAGAAAACGAACAAACAAGATCAGAAGTAAGCGAAAAGTTCGAACGTTATCAGGTGGTTAGAAAAATGGTCGAACTGGCTGAAGAAACGGCACAGCTTAGCCGAAAACGCTATTCAGAAGGCCTCCTTCTCACTTCAGATTTAATTAGTGTCGAACAGGCTCTAAGCGATTCAAAAATGCGCTTTACCCTGGCCAAAAATAATAAAATCTTATCCATCGCAAGATACAGAAAATCACTAGGCCAAAAATTCTTTGACTGATGGAAGTGTATTTATAGCCTATTGCAAAATAGAAGGGACAAGGTGCGAAAACCTTTCTTTTCTGAGATAAAGGAAGAAAGGGTTTCCGTCGGGAAGCATGGGGTCAACATTTTGAGTGTGTTAGTCATCGGGCGCACACTTGCTCAGGTGCGTATGTATAGTCAAGCGTATTGAAAATGAATACAGTATTTTGTTTTGGGACGTTTTCTCATCCATCGCATAATAAAAACCGTAAGGTTTTTATTATGCGATTATTAAAAGTGTTTCTTGGGAGGGTGAGGAAAGTATCTGTTCTGTTTTTGAGAAGGGGGGCAAGGTGAATACGACCGAGTATACAATGTGTACGTAAGGGAGTGTGAATCCGATGTCCAGCACACTCAAAAGTTGAACTCATGTTTTTCTGTTTGGGGAATCCCTTTTCCGGGAGCCCAAATGGGTTTTCTCAAAAAACAACGAGAAATTTTAGTAAAAGTGAAAAAAAGGTTTGACTGAGTGGCACTGAACGGGCAGATTTCGTGGTTCTATAAATCTTCTTATCGACCAATGGGGGAGTTATAGTTGGGCCCTTGTAGCTCAGTTGGCAGAGCGCGTCCTTGGTAAGGACGAGGTCGGCGGTTCAAATCCGCTCGGGGGCTCCAGTTAATAACATTTAATACAACAAGAAAATGGCAAAAGAAACATTCACAAGAAACAAACCTCACGTGAATGTCGGAACCATCGGTCACGTGGACCATGGAAAAACGACATTGACCACGGCGATCCTAAAGGTTCAGGCCGATAAAGGATTGGCCCAGATTAAGTCCTATGCAGACATCGCAAAAGGCGGTACTGTTAGAGACGCATCTAAGATCGTAACCATTGCAGTTGCGCACGTAGAGTATGAATCTGATAAGAGACACTATGCTCACGTTGACTGCCCAGGACACGCTGACTTCGTTAAGAACATGATCACCGGTGCTGCCCAGATGGACGGTGCTATCTTGGTTGTGAGTGCTGCAGATGGTCCTATGCCACAAACCCGCGAGCACATCCTTTTGGCTCGTCAAGTTGGGGTTCCGAAGATTGTCGTTTTCTTGAACAAAGTAGACTTGTTGGATGATCCAGAATTGTTGGACCTCGTCGAAATGGAAATTCGTGACTTGTTGAAGAAGTACGAATTCGACGGTGATAATATTACTGTTGTTCGTGGTTCCGCTTTAGCCGCTTTAGAAGGAAAGCCAGAAGGCGTAAAGGCAATCGGCGATTTGATGAATGCTATCGACGCAGATATTCCCTTGCCTGTCCGTGAAATTGACAAGCCTTTCTTGATGTCTGTTGAAGACGTATTTTCGATCACTGGTCGTGGTACCGTTGCCACTGGACGTATTGAACGCGGAAAAGTCAAAGTCGGTGAAGAAATCGCAATTGTTGGTTTAGGTGATACTAAAAAGACAATTTGCACTGGCGTAGAAATGTTCCGTAAGAATTTGGATGAAGGTCAAGCTGGCGACAACGTCGGATTGCTCTTGCGTGGTATTGAAAAAGATGACGTACAACGCGGACAAGTTTTGGCAAAACCAGGTTCAATTACACCTCATTTTAGGGCAAAAGCAGAGATTTATGTTTTGACCAAGGATGAAGGAGGTCGCCATACTCCATTCTTTAATGGATATCGTCCTCAATTCTTCTTCGGTACTGCAGACGTAACCGGTGTATGCACATTGCCACAAGGAGTGGAAATGGTCATGCCAGGAGACAACTTGGCTGTTGAATTACATCTTCAAAAGGTAGTTGCGATGGAAAAAGGTCAACGTTTTGCTATCCGCGAAGGTGGACGTACCATTGGTGCAGGCCGAATCACAGAAATCTTGGAATAAACTAAAGATTTTTATTGAAAAAAAACACCGAGGATTCAGTGTATTGAATTCTCGGTTTTAGATTAAGTAGAATCCAGCGATTTTTTTTGCTTGAGGGTAGTTGTTTCCTCGCTTAGAAAAGAGGCTCAGGCTTTGAGTGTAGGAGATCTAGGTTGAACTAGGCTTTTTATAGTTAAGAATGAGGTTTTACTTAAGACGAAAAGAAGGGAATTCAGGGGAATAGCTCAATTGGTAGAGTAGCGGTCTCCAAAACCGTCGGTTGGGGGTTCGAGTCCCTCTTCCCCTGCCAAATTTTACAAATTATGAGAAATCCATTTACAAAAATACGCATATTTGGGGGAGAACTGGTAAACGAGCTAAAAAAAGCGAGTTGGCCGGATAAAATTGAATTACGGGACTCCACTCTAGTTGTGGTAATCGGGATTGCTCTTCTCGGCGTGTACGTATCAGTGGTAGATTTTTCATTATTTCAAATCGTCAATCTACTGAGCTCGATAGCACGTTCTTAAAAAAATTTGATAAATTTTAGGTAGATATGACAAAGAATATACCTTCTATAAGTGAATTCCGCTGGTATGCGGTGCAGACGCTGTCCAACCAAGAGGCGAAAGTCAAACGGTATTTGGATAAATTCATCGATATAGAAAAAATGAGACCATTCATTGAGGAAGTTTTAATGCCTTCCGAAAATGTGACAGAGGTCAAAAATGGTCGTAAG
>MIDO01000115.1:8971-11917 GCA_001831055.1 Verrucomicrobia bacterium GWC2_42_7
AAGAGCCTTGGGCCTTCGTAAGGGGAACGGAAGGTATCATAAATTTCGTCGGCGGTGACCATCCGGTTGCGTTAAAGCCAGATGAGATTGACAGGATCTTAAACCAAGTAAAGAGTACAGAAGGTAAAGTTGTTCCAAAAGTTCAGTATGAAGTAGGGGAGTTGGTCAAAATTACAAATGGCCCATTTATTAACCTAACAGGTACAATAGATGCAATAGATCCCGATAAAGGTAAATTACGCGTATCTGTTTCAATATTTGGGAGGTTTACTCCGATTGAATTGGAATATTGGCAAATAGAGCGTACAACGAGTTAATTTTTTCACTAAAGTTAAAATATGGCAAAAAAAGTAGTAGGTGAGATTCGTCTGCAGTTACCAGCAGGGGCAGCCAATCCGGCTCCTCCCGTTGGTCCTGCTTTAGGCTCGAAGGGCGTGAACATTATGGGATTCTGTAAGGAGTTCAACGCTAAGACTAAGGACCAGGCAGGTTTAATTCTACCTGTTGTAATCACAGTCTATGCGGATCGCTCATTCTCCTTCATTCTCAAGTCCCCACCAGCAGCCATCTTGTTAAAGAAGGCTGCAGGTATTGCCAAGGGATCTGGGGTGCCTAACCGCGATAAAGTTGGAAAAGTGACGAAGAAACAAGTACGAGAAATCGTCAATATGAAAGCACAAGATCTAAATACTCAAAACGAAGATGCCGCCATGAAAATGGTTATGGGGGCCGCTCGGAGCATGGGTATAGAAATTGTGGATTAATGATTAGAGAGGTAGACAAATGCAAAGCAAAAGGTATAGAGAGTGTGCAAAAGTCGCTGACCTCACCAAATCGTATTCATTAAAGGAAGCAGTCGATCATTTGGCAAAAATGCCCGCTGTAAAATTTAATGAAACGGTAGAGCTCTCGGTTCACTTGGGTGTAGATCCCAAACAAAGTGACCAGATGGTGAGAGGGACAGTAAATCTTCCACATGGAAGTGGAAAAAAAGTCCGAGTATTGGTCTTTACAGAAGATCCTCAAGTTGCATTAGATGCAGGAGCGGATTACGCTGGATTGGGCGACTTGATTAAAAAGATACAAGATGGCTGGATGGATTTCGATATTGCGTTGTCAACAACGGCAGCGATGAAAGAAGTCCGTTCTATAGCGAGGGTGCTGGGTCCAAGGGGATTGATGCCAACGCCTAAAGCTGGTACTGTAGTGGACAATGTTGCAGCCGGCATTAACGAAGTGAAGGCTGGGCGTGTTGAGTTTAAGATGGACAAGACCGCAAATTTAGCTGTTATCGTTGGGAAAAAATCTTTTACTCTGGAGCAAATTTTTGAGAATGCACAGAAAGCGTTAGATGCAGTAGTAAAGGCAAAACCCGAATCTCTTAAGGGAATGACATTCATTGAGAGTGTGACGCTAAGTTCGACCATGAGTCCGGGAATAATGATAGATAGCAAGGAGTACAGTAACGCTTAAATAATATGAGACCGGAAAAAAACTATTTGGTAAAAGAAGTATCCGAACATTTGGAAAAGTCTGATTATTTATTCTTAGCAAATTTTGACAAAGTTACGGTACTGAACACGGCTGAATTGCGTGCTGCTTTGGCAAAGGAATGTGCTGAATACCATGTTGTAAAAAACAGCATTTTGAATGTGGCTGCTAAGGAAAAAGATTTGCCAGATTTGACTGTATTTTTGAACGGGTCCACTGCAATCGTTGTCGGAGGTAAGAATCCCTCTGGTGTTGCAAAGATTTTGGTAGATTTTGCAAAATCCAAAGATAGGCTAGCTGTTAAAGGTGGAGCCATTGGTAAGAATCGCTTGGGAGCGAATGATGTTGAGACTTTGGCGAAGTTGCCATGTCTCGAAGTTCTTCGTGCACAATTTTTGGGCCTTCTCAATCAGCCTGCGCAACAATTCTTGTATGTACTACAAGGTGTGCCACAGGGATTACTGAATGTTTTAAAAGCACATTCAGAGAAAGCATAGTTAACTTTAAAAGTATTCTTTTATGGGCAATTCCATAAAAGAGCTTTTTAAAACAATAATATCAGTCTGAAGAATGGCGTTAGGGGATTTTTCCCTTAAACACTCCGTAAGGGGTACTAACAATTCAAAGAAAGTAATAAAATGTCAAATATCACAAAAGAACAAGTTATCGAGTGGTTAAGCTCCCAATCCGTGTTAGAGATAGCTGGATTGGTTAAAGATCTAGAGACCAAGTGGGGGGTCAGTGCCGCTGCCCCTATGGCAGTAGCCGCAGCACCTTCAGGAGCTGCCGCAGCACCTGTTGAAGAGAAGACAGAGTTCAATGTTATCCTCGTTTCAGGTGGAGAGAACAAGATCAATGTCATTAAGGAAATCCGCGCCATTACCGGACTAGGATTGAAGGAAGCCAAAGATTTAGTTGAAGGTGCTCCAAAGCCAGTCAAGGAAGGTGTAAATAAAGCAGAGTCAGAAGAATTAAAGAAGAAGCTGGAATCAGCCGGTGGAAAAGTAGAAATCAAGTAAATTGAATTTACTTATAATTAACGCAATAGCGGTCTCAGTATTCCTGATGAGATATTCAGGAGTACGGGGCTGCCATTTGCTGTTTTAATGATACGATCCTAAATTTTTATTATAGCACTAAAGATATGTCAGATCGAATAAATTTCGGAAAATTAAAGGAGATCATAGATCCTCCCAATTTGATAGAAACGCAAGTCAACTCATTTGCTGAGTTTCTGCAACGGGATGTAGCACCCAGTTCTCGTAAGAACCTGGGGTTAGAAGCTGTATTTCGAGAGATATTCCCCATAGAAAGCTATGATGGGCAGAGCGTTTTGGATTATGTATCGTATCAATTGGCAGAACCGAAATTGAGCGAAGTAGCCTGTATCAAAGAAGGCATGAGTTATGCCGCGTCGTTGTACGTAAAGTTACGGTTGAAAGCAGAAGACACGGT
>MIDO01000115.1:11928-21293 GCA_001831055.1 Verrucomicrobia bacterium GWC2_42_7
AGATTTACATGGGTGAATTGCCCATGATGACAAAGCAAGGCTCGTTTATCATCAATGGAGCAGAACGCGTTATAGTGAGCCAATTACACCGCTCTCCTGGTGTGGCATTTGAAGAAGAACCCCATACAACCGGAAAGGTTTTGTATGGATTTAGAATTATACCTGATAGAGGTACATGGATTGAGGTTCAGTTTGATGCTAACGACTTGCTATATGTGTATTTAGATCGTCGCCGTCGCCGTAGGAAGTTCTTAATAACCACGTTATTGAGGGCTTGGGGATATGGAAGCGACAAGGATCTTTTAGGTTTATTTTATAAGTTAGATGATCTGATAGTATCAAAGGCTGTCAACTTGGATAACCTTGGCAACATGGTTGTCGTTGAAGACGTTGTGGATGTGGAGAAAGGGGTCGTATTGGCGAGAGCTTTTGAGCCTTTGACGAAGACCATCATGCGTTCCATCGAACAAGTTAAGATTAAGAAGGTGAAAGTGATAGACACCTCTTTAGATGATGGTGCCATCATTCGGAGTTTAAAGAAAGATCCGACGCGCAATGAAGAAGAGGCTTTGAAGGAAATTTACAAGCGTTTGAGACCGGGAGAACCTCCCACAATTGCAAATGCAAAAGCTTTAGTAAAACGGTTGTTCAGCGATCCTAAGCGTTATGATTTAGGTAAAGTGGGACGTTACAAGTTGAACAGTAAGTTGGGTCTAAATGTTTCTGCAGATACCCGCATTGTTACCGCTGAAGACGTCATTGCTGGAACCCGCTACCTTTGTCGCTTGCGCAAAGGAGAAGGCATTATTGATGATATCGATCACTTGGGAAGCCGTCGTGTGAGGTTGGTAGGCGAGCTAATTGCAAATCAATGTCGCTTAGGTTTATCTAGGACTGAACGTCTTGTCCGTGAGAGAATGTCTTTGCATGATAAGAGTGTGGATGCTTTGACTCCGCAAAAACTTATCAATCCAAAGGCGATGGGTACAGCCGTTAGGGACTTTTTTGCTCGTAGCCAATTGTCTCAATTCATGGATCAAATCAATCCATTATCCGAATTGACTCACAAGCGCCGTTTATCTGCCCTTGGGCCAGGAGGATTGAATAGGGATCGTGCTGGTTTTGAAGTTCGTGACGTTCACACTTCTCACTATGGAAGAATTTGTCCTATTGAGACACCTGAAGGTCCAAATATTGGTTTGATCAACTCTCTGAGTACCTATGCACGCATCAATGAGTTTGGCTTTATCGAAACTCCTTATCGTGTCGTTACAGATGGTAAAGTAACGGATGAGGTCCATTATTTAGGTGCAGACAAAGAGGAAGCTTATATCATTGCACAAGCCAATTCAGAAATAGATAAAGAAGGATTTCTTCGCGGGAAAGTGACTGCCCGTCAACGCGATCAAATTCTCGAGTTGGAAGGGAAGGAAGTCCATTATATGGATGTATCTCCGAAGCAATTGGTTTCTGTGGCTGCAGGATTGATTCCGTTCCTGGAACACGACGACGCTAGCCGTGCTTTGATGGGATCAAACATGCAACGTCAAGGAGTTCCTCTATTGAAGACAGAAAGGCCTTTTGTTGGAACCGGTCTAGAAGGTAGAGTTGTACAAGATTCAAAAACGGTCGTATTATCAGAATCTGACGGTATCGTTGCTTCTGTAGATGCAAAAAGAATCATTGTCACTCCAGATGGGACTTTACCCAAACAGGCAGACCCCTCCTTTAAAACAGATACGAAGAAGGGGATTTATGTATATGAATTGAGAAAGTTCATGCGCTCCAATGCAGCAACCTGCTTTAATCAAAAACCTATTGTCAAATCGAAGCAGAAGTTGAAGAAGGGTGATGTGATCGCGGATGGTGCTGCTACAGACCAGGGAGAAATGGCACTAGGGCGAAATGTCTTGGTTGCGTTCATGCCATGGAATGGTTACAACTTTGAAGATGCTATTCTTCTGAGCGAAAATCTCTTAAAGCAGGACATATTTACATCATTACACGTAGAAGAGTTTGAAGTTACTGCACGCGATACGAAGCTCGGGCCAGAGGAAATTACTCGAGATATTCCGAACGTGGGAGAAGAGGCTCTCAAAAATCTGACCCGCGATGGAATTATTCGTGTGGGAGCGGAAGTAAAGCCGGGGGATATTTTGGTGGGTAAAATCACACCGAAAAGCGAAACGGAACTTGCTCCGGAAGAAAAACTCCTAAGGGCCATTTTTGGTGAGAAGGCCGCTGATGTCAAAGACACATCTTTGATTGCTCCTTCTGGCTGTTATGGGATCGTGATGGATGTTAAAGTGTCTAGTCGCGTAGACAAAGAGAAATCTTTATTGAGTACACCCGATTTGCGCCGTCATTTGAAGAAATTGACTGAAGAGTACCGCGAACAAGGGGATAAAATAAGGGATGATCTGACAGAGGCTTTATCTAACATCTTGTTGGGAGAAAAAATTCCATTGGATGTTACCAATAAAGAGACGAATGATGTTATTATTCCAGCAAACAGGAAGATAACAAAGACACTCTTGAGACGTCTTGCCGCAACTCCAGAATTGATTCATATCGAGCACTCTCCTGTTCGTATCAAGATCATGGAGATCTTAGACAGTTACCAACAACGCTTTGTTGAGTTGGAAGAAGATTATAAAAGTAAAGTTGCAATGGCTGAAGCCGGAGACATCGATGAAAGCGGTGTTATCAAGAACGTCAAAGTCTATGTTGCGACTAAGAGAAAGATTCAAGTTGGCGATAAGATGGCTGGACGTCACGGTAACAAAGGTGTTGTTGCAAAGATTGTTCGACAAGAAGACATGCCATTTTTACCGGATGGAACGCCTATTCAAATTGTGTTGAATCCATTGGGTGTTCCTAGCCGTATGAACGTGGGGCAAGTATTGGAAACCCACTTGGGTTGGGCTTGTGAAAAGCTTGGATTAAGAGTTACAACTCCCGTCTTTGATGGTATCTCTGAAAAGAAGATTCGCGAATACTTACAAGAAGCAGGGTTGCCTAGTTCAGGGAAGATTCCTTTATGCGACGGGTGCACAGGTGAGAAGTTGGATCAAGAGGTGGTCGTAGGTTCTATCTATATGATGAAACTTAACCACTTGGTAGCTAACAAGATTCACGCTCGTGCGGTAGGACCCTATAGCTTGATCACTCAGCAACCTTTAGGTGGTAAGGCTCAATATGGTGGCCAACGATTTGGAGAAATGGAAGTCTGGGCCCTAGAAGCATACGGTGCTGCTTACTCACTACAAGAATTGCTAACCGTAAAGTCTGACGACGTTCAAGGACGAACCAAGATCTATGAGTCTCTTGTTAAGGGTGATAATTCACTTTCGGCAGGCACGCCACAATCTTTCAATGTATTAATGAAGGAGTTGCAAGGCTTATGTCTTGATGTACGTTTAGGTAATGAAGAGACTGTTAACTTTGGAAAACCCGCAAATACGATATAGGATATGAGTACACAAGAAGTAAGAGATATTCTTGGTTTTGATCAGGAGCAAGTATTTGACTACGTGGGGATCGCGATAGCGGCGCCTGACGTCATGCGCTCATGGTCAAAGGGGGAAGTAAAGAATCCAGAAACAATAAATTATCGGACCTTTAAGCCAGAACCAGGCGGTTTATTCTGTCAGCGTATATTTGGTCCCGTTCGTGATTATGAGTGTGCTTGTGGAAAATACAAGCGTATCAAATACAAGGGCGTTGTTTGTGACCGATGCGGTGTAGAAGTGACCGTTTCTCGTGTTCGTCGCGATAGGATGGGCCATATTGAATTAGCGGTTCCCATTTCACACATTTGGTTTTTGAAGAGCATGCCAAGTCGCGTGGGCTTGTTACTTGACATGACCGCTCGCGATTTGGAAAAGGTCATTTACTATGAAAACTACATAGTGATCGACCCAGGTAAAACACCTCTCGAGAAAAAAGCTTTGTTGAGCGAGCAGGAATTTCTGCAGCTTCAAGAAGAGTACGGAGATGATGCCTTTTTTGCCAAGATGGGTGCGGAAGCGATACGCATTCTGTTGGCTGAATTAGATCTTGCCCAAATGGTGCAAGAAATTGAGGAGGAAATCCATAGTAGTCGTTCAAAGCAAAGTAAGAAAAAGTTAGCAAAGCGACTCAAGATTATTTCTGGATTCCTAAACTCCGGCACGCGCCCAGAATGGATGGTTTTAGAGGTATTACCTGTTATTCCTCCGGATTTGAGACCCTTAGTTCCGCTGGAAGGTGGACGTTTTGCGACAAGCGATCTCAACGACCTTTATCGCCGTGTCATTAATCGGAACAACCGTCTAAAGAATTTGCTTCAATTGAAAACGCCAGACGTTATTATCAATAACGAAAAGCGTATGTTGCAAGAGTCGGTTGATGCGCTGTTTGATAATGGACGACATGGTCGTCCTGTGACAGCTGCAGGTAATCGCCCATTGAAATCTTTGAGCGATATGCTTAAGGGGAAGCAAGGGCGCTTCCGTCAGAATCTCTTAGGAAAACGTGTCGACTATAGTGGTCGTTCTGTGATTGTTATTGGTCCAGAATTGAGATTGCATCAGTGCGGATTACCGAAGAAGATGGCTTTGGTCTTGTTTGAACCCTTTATTATACGACGCCTGAAAGAATTGGGCTTTGTTCATACGGTTCGCGGTGCAAGAAAGATGATCGAAAACAAGTCTCCCGAGGTTTGGGATATCCTTGAAGAAGTGACAAAGGGGCACCCTGTGTTACTGAATCGTGCACCCACACTCCACAGACTCTCGATTCAAGCTTTCGAGCCTCAATTAATTGAAGGAGATGCTATTCGGTTACATCCATTGGTGTGTTCTGCTTATAATGCGGACTTCGATGGTGACCAAATGGCTGTGCACGTACCTTTGTCCTTGGAAGCGATATTGGAAAGCAAATTATTAATGCTTGCGAGCAATAACATTTTCTCTCCATCCAGCGGTAAGCCAGTGCTGACTCCGTCACAAGATATTGTATTAGGATCCTACTATTTGACTGTTGAACCACGCCGCAAGCCGAGTGAAGGGGAACGTGTTCCTTTATTGCAAAGCACGCGTGAAGCTTTGGCTGCGGAAGTAGAAGGCATGTTGTCTAAGCACCAATGGGTCGATTTTGTGAATCCAGATTTTGGAAGAAAGACAATATTTGGAAATGCAGCAAAGAAAATCATACGCACAACCGTTGGCCGCGTTATTTACAATTCAATTTGGCCAAAATCACTGGGTTTTGTGAATGGTCCCGTTGCAAAAAGCAAGTTGGGTGATATGATTCTCAACTTGTACAAAATTGCCTCTACGAAGCAGGAAGCTGTTGATACTCTCGACAGACTAAAGGAAATGGGCTTCAAGATTGCAACCAAGGCCGGTATTTCTATCGGAATAGGCGACATGATTATTCCGACTGAGAAATCAGGAATTGTCAATAAGAGCCGCAAACGGTTGGAGGAAGTCGATTCTCAGTACCAAAAAGGTATCATCACAGAAGGTGAGCGTACCAATAAGGTTATCGACATTTGGTCGAGTGCGACCGATGAAATCGCAAAAGCGACTTTTGCCTGCTTAGAAAGCAATGAAGGGAAAGAAGGTATCAATCCGGTGTTCTTGATGATGGACTCGGGTGCCCGTGGTAATAGACAGCAAGTGCGTCAGCTTTGTGGTGCTCGTGGTTTGATGGCTAAGCCTTCAGGTGAAATTATTGAGCGACCCATTTTATCTTCATTCAGAGAAGGATTATCTGTTCTCGAATACTTTGTCTCTACGCACGGTACGCGTAAAGGACTTGCAGATACAGCGTTGAAAACGGCAGACGCTGGGTATATGACCCGCAAGCTGTGTGACGTTGCAATGGATTGTATTATTAGTTCTCTGGATGATGGCAATCGTGATGGTGTTTGGAAACATGCCATCTATGAAGGTGACGATGAGGTTGTTAAGCTTTCCGATCGTATTGTCGGTCGTTGTTCAAGTGAGGACGTATATAGTCCGCTCAATCCTGACGAAATTTTAGTGAAATCGGGTGAAATTCTCACGCCAGAAGTTGCTGAGAAGATCGAAGATTTGGGAATCGACCGCGTTAAGATCATGTCTCCGTTGACTCACTTAAAGAGAGGCGGTCTAAGCGCGAAGGCGTACGGTATCGATCCTGCCACGAATAAATTGGTTGAGATGGGAACAGCCGTGGGTATTATCGCGGCCCAATCTATTGGTGAGCCTGGTACTCAGCTGACCATGAGAACGTTCCACGTTGGTGGTGTTGCGAGCCAGGTGCTGAAGAATCCTGAAATTAGGGTACGCCATAACGGTCAAATAAAATTTAAGGGATTACGTTTAGTTCAAACTGCAGATGGAGCTAGCATCGTTCTCAATAAAACAGGTTCTGTTATAATAATGGACAAAGAGGACCACGAGTTGGAATCCTACCATATTGTAGCGGGTGCTGTATTGATGGTCGCAGATGGTTCAGAAATCCATAAAGGTGATGTTCTCGCGATGTGGGACCCTCACAATATCCCGATTCTTTCCGAAAAGGGTGGTTCGGTAGGCTTTAAGGACATGATTCCAGGTGTGACTGTCAAGCGCGAGCTGGATGAATCAACGGGGCGTATTGCAACGGTAGTTATTGAACACAAGGAAGATCTCAATCCTACAGTTGAAGTGAAGGCTTTGGCTGGAAATAAAGAAGGCCTTTCTACAGGAAAAGTCATTGCGACTTATGCTATTCCAGTTGGTGCCCAGGTTGTTGTCCACGAAGGTGATGAAATTTCACCGGGTGCACTGTTGGCAAAAACACCGCGTTCTGCTTCAAAAACGCAGGACATTACCGGCGGTCTGCCTCGAGTTGCAGAGCTATTTGAAGCACGTCGACCCAAAGATGCTGCCGAAATGGCTAAGATAGACGGTATCGTTTCCATGGGAAGTACCGTTCGCGGTAAGAGACGGTTAATTGTTTCCGATACAGAGACAGGGCAGCAAGAAGACCACCTTATCTCACACGGAAGGCAGATTATTGTTCACGTAGGCGATTTCGTTACGAAAGGACAATCTCTCACAGAAGGTGCTGCGGATCCTCATGAAATTCTTGAAATTCTAGGGCCATACGCAGTGCAAGAATACCTAATCTCAGAAATTCAAAAAGTTTATCGTTTGCAAGGTGTAGTGATCAATGACAAGCACATTGAATTGATCGTCGCTCGTATGCTCAGAAAAGTTCGAGTAACCGATCCAGGCGATTCTGATTTCTTCTGGGGTGAGCAAATTGATCGCACTGCCTTTATTGAGTCTAACGAGCGCATTGTCGAAGCTGGAGGACAGCCTGGGGAGGGAGAACCTATCTTGCTAGGTGTAACCAAGGCTTCTCTGGAGACCGATAGTTTCATCTCGGCAGCCTCGTTCCAAGAAACCACACGTGTGTTGACCGAAGCCTCAACTTTAGGCAAGGTTGATAAACTGAGTGGATTTAAAGAAAATGTGATTATGGGACAATTGATTCCAGCAGGAACGGGGTTCCATAAGTATCGCCGATTGAAGGTGGTACCAATGGGGAACGAATCTGTCGAGCCGACGGACCGTAGTTCGCAAGGGAAATCTGTTGAACTTGCTACCATCGAGTAACTTATGAGCGGTGTGGCTTGGTTTCTCCAAGCTGCATCTTTTTGCAAAGATTAGTAAAAAGTAAATTTTTTGTAAAAAAAACTTGCATACTTAATCATAACACGTAGTTTTTCACCTCTCTATTATTTTTCAATTTATACAAGATGCCAACGATTAATCAGCTTATAAAGACGCCTCGAGTGAGCGTAAAACGCAAGTCGAAGTCGCCCGCATTGGGACACAACCCATTGAAGCGAGGCGTATGCGTGCAGGTAATGACACGTACGCCAAAAAAACCAAATTCAGCTATCAGAAAGGTAGCGAAGGTCCGTTTAACCAATGGCAATGAAATAATTACATACATTCCCGACGAAGGACACAATTTGCAAGAGCACAGTGTTGTTCTCGTTCGTGGTGGTCGTGTTCCTGACTTGCCCGGTGTACGTTATCACGTTGTTCGTGGTGCATTAGATTGCCAGGGTGTTGAGAAGCGTCGTCGTAGCCGATCCAAGTACGGTGTCAAACGGCCAAAACCAGACAAGAAAAAGTAAGGGGTAAAATATGTCACGTCGTAATAGAGCAGAAAAAAGAGAAGCTTCCGTAGACCCACGTTATAATAGTGCGTTGGTAAGCCAATTGATTAATCGCGTCATGCAGCGGGGAAAGAAAACGATTGCACAGCGAATCGTTTATGGAGCGATTGAGCGCGTTAGTGAAATTTTAGCTAAAGGAGATCCGGTAGATTTGTTATTGGGTTCTTTGGAAAATGCGCGCCCAAAGTTAGAGGTAAAGAGCCGCCGTGTAGGTGGAGCGACTTACCAAGTTCCCGTAGAAATTCCTTACGAAAGGCAAGTGGGTTTAGCTTTCCGTTGGATGGTTGATGCTGCCCAATCTCGTAAGGGGCAATGCATGAAAGATGCATTAGCTCAAGAATTGATTGATTCTTATAATAATACCGGTGCCATTGTGCGTAAAAAAGATGAAATGCATCGTATGGCTCAAGCTAATCGAGCCTTTGCACATTTGCGATGGTAACCTAAAAGATACGCGAAAATTTTATGGCTCTTCCAACAAAACTTTCTTCAGCAAATTCACCAAAGCGTTTCGCTCCATTAGAGTATACGCGTAATATTGGTATTGCTGCACACATAGACGCCGGAAAAACGACAACGACCGAGCGTATTTTATTTTATACAGGTGTCGTTCACAAAGTAGGTGAAGTTCACGATGGTACCACCGTCACTGACTGGATGGAGCAGGAACGTGAACGTGGGATTACCATTACATCTGCTGCCATTTCCTGCAGTTGGCAAACAAAAGAAGGGCCTTTTGCTGGAATCAAGCAAAGAGTGAATATCATTGACACTCCAGGGCACGTAGACTTTACAGCAGAGGTAGAGCGTTCTTTACGCGTTTTGGATGGTGCTGTTGCTGTTTTTTGTGCTGTAGCCGGCGTACAACCTCAATCTGAGACGGTTTGGCGCCAGATGGACAAATACCATGTTCCTCGTGTCGCTTTCATTAACAAAATGGACCGTACCGGAGCAGACTTCTTCCGTGGGGTTGATGATATTCGTAAAAAGTTAGGTGGAAACGCCCATCCATTGTTCTTGCCTGTGGGGCAAGGAGAGAATTTTAAGGGGTTGATTGACCTCATCAAGATGAAGGCTTACATCTATGATGAAACCGATCCCTCTGGAATGGGGTATAACACTATAGAAATTCCTACGGAGTATGTTGCTCAAGCCAAGG
>MIDO01000115.1:21303-24035 GCA_001831055.1 Verrucomicrobia bacterium GWC2_42_7
CGTGATAAGCTAATTGAGGCAGTTGCTGATTTTGATGATACCTTAGCCCATAAGTACCTTGAGGGGGAAGCGATTTCAGAGGATGAAATTAGGATTGCCATACGCAAAGCGACCATTTCTATAAAATTTATTGGTGTTATTCCGGGAAGTGCTTTCAAAAACAAGGGTGTTCAAATGGTCTTGGATGGAGTTGTCGACTATCTCCCTAGCCCATTGGATCTTCCTCCCATGAAGGCGCACAAAGATGATGAAATTATTGGAATAGAGCCCAATGACGCGTCGAAAGTTGCTGGTTTGGTCTTCAAGTTGATGACTGACCCCTTTATTGGGAAATTGGTATTTTTTAGAGTATATTGTGGTGAACTACGTAAGGGATCTGCTTTATACAATCCTCGCACCCGCAAGACAGAGCGTATTAGTCGATTAGTTTTCATGAAGGCGATGTCAAAGGAAGACGTTGATGTCGTTTATTCTGGTGATATTTGTGCGATTATCGGAGCTAAGGAAGTTGTTACTGGTGATACTTTATGTGATAGAGACTTTGATATACAGCTTGAACCTCCGACATTTCCGGAGCCTGTTATCAGCATGTCTATAGAGCCAAAAACAAAGGCAGACCAAGAGAAGCTATCCATTGGGTTGCAGCGCTTAGCTGAAGAAGATCCTACCTTTAGGGTTGTTACAAATCCAGAGACAGGGCAGACTTTGATCGCAGGCATGGGTGAATTGCACTTGGAAATTATTCGTGACCGCTTATTCCGTGAATTTAAAGTAGAAGCGGATGCGGGACGTCCACAGATTGCCTATCGTGAAACGATCAAAAGCGCCGCGGATGGTGAAGGAAAATTTATCCGTCAATCCGGTGGCCGTGGTCAATATGGTCATGTTGTCATCAAGATTGAGCCTCAAGAAAAAGGTAAGGGAATTGAAGTTATCAACGAAATTGTTGGTGGAGCTATTCCTAAAGAATACATCAAACCTTCTCAGGAGGGTATTTTGGAAGGAGCCCGTAATGGCGCAGTTGCTGGATATCCAGTGGTTGATATTAAGGTAAGAATTATTGATGGTAGCTTCCACGAAGTCGACTCTTCTGAAATGGCATTCAAAATGGCAGGTATATTTGCTCTGAAAGATGCAATGAAGAAGGCCAATCCTATCCTACTTGAGCCAATCATGAAGGTGGAGGTAGCAACACCAGATGAATATCAAGGCGATATTATGGGGAATTTAAATTCCCGTAGAGGCCAAATTCAAGGAATGGAAAGTAAAAACAACTTAACCATGATTGCTGCTTTTGTTCCTTTAGAAAACATGTTTGGTTATTCCACGGATGTTCGCTCCTTGTCAAAAGGTCGTGCTTCCTATTCGATGGAACCTTCTCATTTTGAGCAAGTCCCCAACAGTTTATTGCAGAAAATTGTTGAAACTTCTTCACGCGCTCCTGCACGCACTTAAGTTCTTTTGAGTTTATGAATGGACAAAAAATTCGAATAAAATTAAAAGGTTTTGATTACCGCATCATTGATCAATCTACCTCAGAAATAGTAGAGACGGCGAAGCGCTCCGGCGCAATGGTATCAGGTCCAATCCCGATGCCTACTCGCATAGAGAAATTTACGGTTAATCGTTCTCCTCACGTGGATAAAAAATCCATGGATCAATTTGAGTTGCGAACTCATTCGCGACTGATAATCATCGTGGATCCCACTCCACAGACTGTAGATGAGCTGAAGAAGCTTAATCTGCCATCGGGGATTGAGATCACAATTAACATTTAACAAAATTCTGCTTCCTAAATTAAGCTGCTGCTGTAGAAAAATGCTAATGCAGGGGTGATATAGGAACGGAGCAAAAACTCCACCTGCCGCTTAGAAATATGAATCTAATATTATTAGGGAAAAAAATCGGAATGACACAGGTTTTTGATAAGGATAATCACCTTATCCCTGTGACGGTGATACAGGCCGGACCTTGTCCTGTAACACAAATAAAAACAAAAGACAGAGATGGGTACGATGCCATTCAAATTGGTTATCGTTCCCAGAAAGAAAGCCGTCTGGCTGCCCCAGAGTTGGGACATCTCAAAAAAGCCGGAGTAGCACCTGTCAGTGAATTACGCGAAGTTCGTGTCGAAGGAGCCGCTCAATTTCAATTGGGAGAGCTTTTGACTGTTACCAAGTTCTCAGAGGGGAGCAAGGTTGATATCATTGGCGTTTCCAAGGGGCATGGGTTCCAAGGTGTTGTAAGGCGTTTTTCCTTTGATGGGGGGCCTGCTTCACACGGTTCTATGTTTCACCGCCGTGGGGGATCCTATGGTATGAGACAAACACCAGGGCATGTCTTTAAAAACAAAAAGATGCCAGGTCGCATGGGTAATGATCGCATTACGGTTCAAAATCTTGATGTCATCAGGATTGTTGAAGACAAAAATATTATCTTAGTGCGAGGGAGCGTCCCAGGCTGTAATGGTGGCCTTGTGATGGTTCGTGAGTCCAAGAAAAGTAGAGTCAAGAAGGCATAGGAGCAATGTTTATGAAGTTATTAGTATACAGTTCAGACGCTACCAGAAGCCAAGAGAAAGAATTTAGTCGCATTCCGTCATTTGAAGGACGTAAGGGGATTAAAGCATTAAAAGACGCGGTCGTTGCTTATCAAGCAAATCTCCGCCAAGGTAATGCTTGCACAAAAACACGTGCAGAAGTCAGTGGCTCTGGGAAAAAGCCGTACCGCCA
>MIDO01000115.1:24134-27674 GCA_001831055.1 Verrucomicrobia bacterium GWC2_42_7
ACAAAGAAAATCAATAAGGAAGTTAAGATATTAGCTTTAAGACGGGCACTATTTGATCGTGCAGTTGAACAAAAAGTTTGCCTGATGGAGTCCGTTACGGTCAGTGAGCCAAAGACAAAGCAATTTAGCGCCATTCTAGAGCGTATTTACGGTAGAGGAAAAGTACTGTTGGTCGACGAGAAATTTGAAGACAATATTATTTTGGCGACACGTAACATCGAACGTTTGTTTGTGACGGATGCAGATTCTTTGAATGCTTGGGACTTGGTTCGTTATGAGAAAATCATATTTAGTGAGAAAGCCTTTGACAGGATATTGACTCGCATGCACGCATAGAAAGGAAAAACATGTTACCTTATCATCAAGTTATCAAGAGTTATCGAGTTACAGAGAAATCAAATGCGCTTTCTTCTGACTTGAATCACTATAGTTTTGAAGTATTTCCCAGTGTCAATCGCACAGAAATTGCATACGCAATTGAGAAGGCTTTCAATGTAACTGTAGAGCGTGTGAACGTCTTAAACAAGCAAGGCAAGCTTAAGAGGAACCGTGTACGCCAAGGAGTTTATGGTCGTACAAATCGTATTAAAAAAGCAATCGTTGCCCTAAAAAAGGGAGATAAAATCGAACTGGTATAACGCACTATGGCTATCATTCAACGCAGACCACTTACACCTGGGCAAAGGTTTTTAATTGTCAATAAACAGGATTTAGCTGAAAACAATCCTGAACGCCGTTTGGTGAAATCTCTTCATCGTGTGAAGGGACGTAATTGTTACGGTCGGATTACTTCACGTCGTCGTGGGGGCGGACACAAACAACTCTACCGTGTGATCGATTTTAAAAGGGATAAGTATGAAATCCCAGGAAAAGTTACTTCGATTGAGTATGATCCCAATCGTACGGCCAATATCGCATTGATTGTCTATCCAGACGGAGACAAGCGTTATATTTTGGCTCCACGTGATTTACAAATAGGACACACGGTTATTAGTACAAATTCAAAGATAGAAGACTTTACTCCAGGAATTTGTTTGCCGTTGTCTTTGATTCCTCCTGCAACTCCGATTCATGCGGTTGAGATGACTTTAGGGAAGGGTGCACAGATAGCGCGTGGCGCTGGTGTTGGAGCGATGTTGATGGCTGTTGAAGGCAATCAAGCATTGGTGAAGATGCCAAGCGGAGAAATCCGGTATGTCCATGCTCGTTGCCGTGCAACGATTGGTGTTATTGGAAACCCTGATCATCAAAATCAGAGTTTAGGGAAGGCCGGTCGTAATCGTTGGTTAGGTCGTCGCCCACGTGTTCGTGGTGTAGCGATGAATCCAGTCGATCACCCAATGGGTGGTGGACGTGGTCGCACTGCGGGTGGTGGTCATCCTGTATCTCCATGGGGTCAATTATCGAAGGGTTATCCAACACGTACAAAGTCTAAGCCATCGAATAGTATGATAGTAACCCGCCGGAATGGTAAAAAGGTTAAAAAAGGATAAAGGATAAAAAATGGCTCGTTCATTAAAAAAAGGTTTTTTTGTAGATCCTAAGCTTATGGATAAAGTCGATGTGCAGCAGAAGTCCGGCTCTCACAAGCCGATTCAAACCTGGTCTCGTCGGTCGACTATCACCCCCGATTTTGTGGGGCTAAACTTCAATGTACACAATGGAAAGATGTTTATTCCTGTGTATATTACTGAAAATATGGTCGGACACAAGTTGGGAGAATTTTCTCCTACGCGTGTATTCAAGAGTCACAATCCTCACACTCAAAAGAAGTAAAATGAGGGAAAAAATCATAAAAAATGATTTTCTTATTGCAATATGCGGCAAGATTTGTGTTTTTTAATGATCAAATATTTTTTTAGATAGATAAGCTATGGAAGTAATATCGTTAATGAAGTATGCGCGTATGTCTCCGATAAAGGTGAGGCAGGTCGCAAGGCAAGTGCAGGGGTTGCCTGCAGAAAAGGCTTTAGACTTGCTTAAATTCATCCCGCGCAAATCTGCACGCTTGATTGCAAAAACACTGAAGAGTGCCGTTGCGAATGCAGAGAATAATTTTAACCTCCCCACAGACGAGTTAGTTGTTAAGCGTGCAATCGTCGAGGATGGAGTTGTATTTAAGCGTTTTCAACCTGCCGCTCGTGGGTCAGCACATCCCATTCGCAAGCATACATGTCACATTCGAATTGTGCTGTCCAACAATTAAAGCACTGAGAAATTATGGGTCAAAAAGTCAATCCGATTGGTTTTCGTTTACCAGTTCGTCGCAACTGGCAGTCTCGTTGGTATGCTACAAAGAAGGAATTTCCTGTTTTATTAAAAGAGGATAATGACATCCGCGAATTTTTGAGCAAGAAACTTCGTTATGCAGCTGTTCCATTGATTTTGATTGAACGCGCGGGAGCTCGTGTTCGTGTAAAAATCTTTACTGCCCGTCCGGGGGTTGTGATTGGTCGTAAGGGGCAAGAGTTGGATAAACTCAAGGATGAGCTCAAGGAATTCTGTAAACGGGATATTTTATTAGACATACAAGAAGTTAAAAAGCCTGATCTCGTTGCAAAACTAGTTGCAGAGAACATTGCTTTACAGATTGAGCGAAGAGTTTCTTTTCGTCGTGCCATGAAAAAGGCAATGCAAACAGCCATGAGTATGGGAGCAGAGGGTATTCGTGTTCAATGCTCTGGTCGATTGGGTGGGGCTGAGATTGCTCGTACAGAATGGTTGCGTATAGGGCGCATTCCTTTGCAGACGCTACGAGAGAACATTGATTATGGTTTTGTTGAAGCATTTACGGTTTATGGTAAGATTGGCATTAAGTGCTGGATCTGCAACAAAATCGGAGAACAATTAGGATAGGAATTTTTATACAATGGCAAATTTACTTCCAGCCAAAACTAAATACCGTAAGGTCCACAAAGGACGCGTTTACGGCCAGGCATCTTCTTGTAATAAGTTAGCCTTTGGTGATTTTGCGATACAGGCATTGGATCGTGCATGGTTGACCTCGTCCCAATTAGAAGCCGCTCGTGTTGCAATTACACGTCATTTAAAGCGCAGAGGAAAAGTGTGGATGCGCGTTTTCCCTCATAAACCTGTCACAAAGAAACCTGCAGAAGTTCGTATGGGTCAAGGGAAAGGGCCTGTTGAATATTATGTAGCTGTTGTTAAACCAGGGACAGTTATTTTTGAGATAGCCGGTGTTGCTCCGTCATTAGCTCGTGAAGCTATGAGATTGGCAGATTTTAAACTGCCATTTAGGAGTCGTTTTATCAGCCGTGAAGAGCAGGAACAATATTAATTTTAATATCATGAAATCTAGTGAAATTAGAGAGATGACGGTTGTGGAGATCACAAAGAAGCTTGAAGAAGAAAGAGTCTCTTTATTCAATTTGTCTATACGCAAAAACTCTACTCGAGTTGGGAAGCCGCATGAATTTAAAGCTATACGCCGTGGCATTGCTCGAATGGAGACTATCTTAAAGCAAAAGGAAGTGAAGGCATAATTATGACAGAGCAAGCAAGACGTTCGCGTAAAGATTT
>MIDO01000116.1:0-8250 GCA_001831055.1 Verrucomicrobia bacterium GWC2_42_7
TTTACCGATGTCGTGAAAGAAGCCGCAACGTTTTGCGAGTTCGGGATTAAGGCCTAATTCTGAGGCCAGAAGACTGCAACACCGGGCCACTTCCATAGAATGGTCGAGCGTGTTTTGGTTGTAGGAGTAGCGATAGTTGAGTTTGCCGATCAAAGTGGTAACTTCAGACGAAGGGACGATGATTCCCAGCTTCATGAGGGCGGTTTCTCCCTTTTTGTAGATGGTCTTTTTCATTTCCTCTTCGGCACGTTGAACATTTTCTTCTATGCCGGCAGGATGGATTCGACCGTCTTTGATCAAGTTTTCGAGGGCAATTTTTGCGACTTCTCGGCGAATGGGATCAAATGATGAAATGAGAACAGACCCGGGGGTTTCGTCGATCATGAGGGTGGTTCCTGTGCGCGACTCAAAGGACTTGATATTGCGTCCTTCTCTACCAATGATGCGTCCCTTTGTATCTTCAGAGGGGATATTGACAATGGTAGAACTCATGTCGTTGATGGGGCGTGTCACAAGTCGTTGAATGGAATCGATAAGCACGCGTTGAGCTTCTGCTCGAATGTCGGCTTCTGGTTGATCAAGCAGTGTTTTTCTCAAATACTGCAGTTCTCCTGAGCACTGATGATGCAGCTCTTTTTTGAGATCTTCCTTAATGGATTCTTCCGAACAATGACAAATGCTCTTTAGCTTATTGCGATAATCCAATTGAAGTCCTTGAATAGAGACCAATTGCTGTTTTAGACACTCTTTTTCTTCTAAAACGTCTTTTGTTTCCCTAGCAAGCACTTGACGATCTTGGGAAAAGCGCTGCCGTTCGTGTTCCATTTCAGACTCTTTTAGTTGAAGGGCCAGTGAGCGCTCATGGCATTGCTTTTCAAACGAAAGGACTTTTTTCTGACACTCCATTTCTGCTTGAATTTGGGCATTTTGGACCCTCAGAAGTGTCTCTTTCTCAAAGGTTGCAATCTGACTTTGGTGCAATTCGCCAAAACTCTTTACCCGTCGTAAAAAAAACAGATACGAAATCAGCGTCCCCAATCCAAAATAAATAAAAAATGCAATCATTGCTGTATTGTAAAAGTGACAATAGTCGGGAAAACTTTCTTTTCGCGAGAAAAGAAAGTTTTCCCGAACTTTTTTAAGAAAAGCGAATGTCGCCTAATCAAAATCACAAGATTTTGATTAGGCGATAGTGGAGATTTGTGTTTGAGTTGATTTTCCTGAGTCGGGCTTCTTTTTCCTGATTAAAAGGGTAAAGAAACCCGTGGACCCAACAACTTCAAGCCGCTTCCGACCTCTCACTCCAAAACAACATTTTTGCCAAAAGTTGTCAACGCGAATAGTGTTGGGGGTCCAAAAGCGGTCCCAAATAATTTTACTTGCCAAAGAAGGCAGTTTTGTTGATAATGAACGGTGCCTAATGGGGGTTGATGTGATTCCCTGTTGTGGAGTTTATTGGATAGAAACTTATCAATCTTATGAATGTAACTGGACCTCAATCAAGTGTTCCTGTGCCGGGAACGGATTCAATGCAAGGCTCGCCTTCAACGTCGGCTGTATTTGGAGAGCAGATTAAAAAGGGAAGTGGTTTGCGTATAGTTAGAAGAGACGGGACTGTTATTAACCCAGGGATCCATCAAGAGAAGAATCGTACCGAAAGCACTTCTGCCTCAGCTTCTACTTCCGCTTCTGCTGCCGGAACGACGGGAGTAACCGCAGAGGAAACCGCTGCACCGGGTAAAATACGTACAGTTCTTAACAAGCTTAAAAAGGTGGGAAGTTGGATAAAGGCACACAAAAAGCCAATAGCTGTAATGGGTGGATTGCTTGCAATAGCAGGAGGAGTTGCTTTGATGACTACCGGAATAGCCGTAGGGTTATCAATTCCAACGCCCATTGGTTCAGGTTTGATTGCAATTGGGTTTAAGGCAATTACTTCTGTTGCTAAATCAAACGAAGGGAAAGAAGGGGAGGAAGAATCCAAACTTGATAAAATAGCAGGGTTTATTGCTTCTACACTAGTAAGTGCTACGGAACTTTTGTCGTTGAATGAGTTTTTTGAAGGGAAACAAAAGGAAGCAGTCGATTATGCAAAGACCTTAATTCCTTCTTCTCTTAAGCCTAGCTCTGGTACTCCATCAGAGGCAACCCCTGCTACCACACCCGTCATTTAAAATTAACTCATTTTTTTAACCCATTTTTTCTTATTATCATGGAACAACAAGATCCTGTTTTAGTTTTGGCAGAATTTGCAGCCCAGCAATATGCTGATGCAAACTACCCTATGGGGAATTTTCTGGAATCACGTGAGGCGTTCACCCAACGTACCGCTATTCAGATTGCAGATTTAATTAAAAATTTCCAATCTGTATTTCAGACAGCTGGACAGCTTTTCGCCGAAAAAGATTTAGAGGGAAATGCTAAAAAAACCATCGCCGAAATCTATAATTTGGCTAAAAAAGATCCTAAAAATATAACTAATTTGCTTACGGAGGAGCAATATCATTCCTTGTTTGATGTTGCAATGTCCGTCTACGACAGCGAAGACTATGAATCCGCATTTATTATGGTTTCAGCGGTGATGGCTCTTTTCCCAACTTATATCCAACCCTATATTATCCTCGTCAGTATTACTTGGTTCCAAGAGGGATTTGATGCGGCTATTATGCTTTACGAACAATTAACAAAAGTAATGAAAAACCCCCTCCTTTTCTGCTGCGCTGCCGATTGCTATCTGACAAGCGAAGACCTTCATAACCAAGCCACAGGGAAAAGGTTATTGGAGGAAGCCCTCGAACTCGCCAACTCAAATCCTTCAGAACAAGAAACCTATAAACAACTCATTCCCGATATCGAAGAAATGCTCGCTTCTTTATAGGGAAGATGGGGGAGTTAAAGTTTCGGGGAAACTACTTTTAGTCGCCTAAAAGCGTTTCCCTCTAACAAAAAAACGTGATTTCAAGTTTCGAGTGTGTTGGACAGCGCATTCACCCTCCGTCACGTACTGCTGAAAAAAGTTATTTCATATTTGGAGTGTGTTGGACCTCGGACTCACACTTCCTCACGTACGTATGTACGCTCGGTCGTGTTCGCCTCGTCCGCCTGCTCCCAAATATTGAACTAACAATTTTCAGCGGGGTTTGGAGGAAAACCTTAGGAATAAGTCCGCCTGCTCGAAAAGTGAACTGACGTTTTTCTGCCCCTTCCGAAAAGGAGTTTTTACGTTTTTGCGCAGCAATAAAGTGCCATGAGGCATTTCGTTGCTGCGCAAAAACTTATTTGTCTGAAAGATAAAGAGAGATGGACGCTCAGAGAAGGTCAGTAAGGACGATGCGGGTTATTGAATCAACTACAAGTCCTTTTCTTTCGCCTCTGAAAATCGAACGATTTTATTGAGGCGACTTTCGTTTTTCTTTGGAAAGCGCGAATTTTTATACGTTTTTTCTTTTCTTGTGAAAAGCGAGGTTTTCGTACCTCATTCTTCCTCTCCTTGGTCGGGCTGGAGAGATTTGAACTCTCGACCCCTTGCACCCCATGCAAGTGCGCTACCAGGCTACGCTACAGCCCGACTCAAACGAGATTTTCAAGACTACTTAATGCCCTATATTCGTCAAGCCCCGATTTCTCTTTTTTTGAAAGGGAAACGTTATTTCAATTTTCGAGTGTGTTGGGCAGCGGACTCGCCCTCCGTTACGTACTGCTGAAAAACATAATTTCAGTTTTTGAGTTCGTTGGACAGCGCATTCGTGCTCAGTCACGTACGCATGTACGCTCTTTCGCTCTCAGCTTGCCCGCCTTCTCAAAATCCTGAACTAAAGTTTTTCAGCGGGGTTTTGGAGATCTGAGTAAAAAAGATTCACCTTTCCAGCCTGCTCGAGAAATTAAACTAACCTTTCCTTTTCAAAAAGAAGAATTTTATGTAGGTAAAAATACCTGGATAAACAGTTCTTAGGTAGCCTCTTCCTCCTCTACGAATGGCCGCTTCACAACCACCACACCAAAAGAAGACCTTTGCACACGGGGCCAAAAAACCTCAATAGACATGGTTTGTCTCTCCTTCCCCACTACGAATGGCGGTTTCCCAACCCACCACACCAAAAGAAGACCTTTGCGGAGGAATAAGTTCCATTAGGAAGTTATTCCTCCGCAAGTACCTCTTTTTCTGAAAGGGGCTTGGGGAAAACCCATTTTGGGGGACAAAAATGGGTTTTCCCCAGAACTTCTATCCCTTTTTTATCAGCTCTTTTTGGGAGAACGTCAACCCCCCATGTTCCTGGTCGAGGATGACGGAGATGGGTTTAGTTTTGTTGATGTCGCCCTTGAGGATGGCCTCGGCGAGGGGGTCCTCCAAGTAGCGTTCGATGGCGCGACGTAAGGGCCTTGCTCCGAATTTCTTATCATAGCCGTTTTCTGCGAGGTATTGCTTGGCCTCCGCTGAAACCTCGAGTTGCATTTTTTGGTCTTTGACTCGGTTTTGCAGGTTGGCGATCTCGATTTCAACGATTTTCACGATTGCTTCTTTGTTTAGCGCTTTGAAGACAACCATTTCGTTGATGCGGTTGATGAATTCTGGCTTAAAGGCTTTTTTTACGTCATCGAAGATGTGTTCTTTGACTTTTTCAAAATTTTGAGAGGAATCGGCGCCTTGGCCGAATCCGAGGAAGACGTCTTTTTGCAAGAATTCTGCTCCGATATTGGATGTCATGATGAGGATGGTGTTACGGAAGTCGACAACGCGACCAAAGCTGTCGGTGAGACGGCCCTCTTCCATGACTTGCAACAAAATTTGAACCACATCCGGGTGTGCCTTTTCGATTTCGTCGAAAAGGACGACCGAATAGGGTTTGCGACGTACCACTTCGGTTAATTGTCCGCCTTCTTCGAAGCCGACATATCCCGGAGGCGACCCTACCATGCGCGATACGGCAAATTTCTCCATGTACTCGGACATATCCATTTGTACAATGGATTCTTTGTCGCCAAACATCTTTTCGGCAATTAATTTTGCCAAATAGGTTTTACCTACGCCGGTGGGCCCTAAGAAGAGGAAGGAACCGATGGGTCTCTTGGGATCTTTGAGGTCTGCACGTGAACGTCTGAGTGCACGAGCAATGACTTCAGTAGCCTCTTCCTGACCAATGATTTCCTTCTGTAGGTCTTTTTCTAAACTTAGAAGTTTTTTGCTTTCTTTGTCTTCTATGCGACTAAGAGGAATGCCGGTCCATGTGGAGACGACTTGGAACATCGCTTCTTCATCGACTTCAATTCGATTCTTTTCGCGCTTCTTTTTCCATTCATCAATTTGTTTGTCTCGCTTTGTTTGAAGCTTTTTTTCTTTATCTCGCAGTTTTGCTGCTTTCTCAAATTCTTGATTGGTAATGGCTTCTTCCTTTTTAATCGTGACTTGATCGATTTCCTTTTGGAAAGCGTCAACGTCTGGCGAATTGACTTCCATCGCGTTAATGCGGGCTCTAGCGCCTGCCTCATCGAGCAAATCAATCGCTTTATCTGGCAAGTATCGCCCCGTTATGTATCGATCAGACAGCTTGGCAGCGCTTTCCAGTGCTCTGTCCGTATACTGAACTTTGTGATGTTCCTCGTATTTGCTCTGAATTCCTTTCAAGATGAGAATGGTATCAACTACGGAAGGGGGGTCCACTTTAACCGATTGGAAGCGTCGTTCGAGAGCGGTATCTTTCTCGATGTATTTGCGATATTCCGTCATGGTGGTGGCACCGATGCATTGGAGTTCTCCGCGAGAAAGGGCAGGTTTTACGATATTGGAAGCATCCATGGCGCCTTCTGCGGAACCCGCTCCGATGATGGTATGCAACTCATCGATAAAGATAATGACATTCTTTACGCGGTTGATTTCGTCCATGACCGTTTTGAGGCGTTCTTCAAACTGACCGCGGTATTTTGTCCCTGCCAACATAAGAGCGAGGTCTAAAGTGATAACCTTTTTGTTGCTCAAAATATCTGGAACTTTTTTACCGATAATAGCTTGTGCTAGTCCTTCGACAATAGCTGTTTTACCGACACCGGCTTCTCCGATGAGAACGGGATTGTTCTTTGTCCTGCGGCACAAGATTTGGATAACGCGCTGTATTTCATTTTTCCTGCCAACGACGGGGTCCAAAGCGTTGTTTCTGGCCAATTCTGTTAGGTCACGACCAAATGCTTTTAGGGCCGGCGTCTTTATTTCTCTTTTTTCCGGAGTAGGCAAGTTGGGTCCTGATTCCTCCTCCGAACCCATTGACATTGGGTCAGCGCCGCTGGTGGCGGGATCGCTACTGCTGTAACTAGGATCGATTTCTGTTAAAATTTCGCGTCTACAGGAGTCGAGATCTACGTTGAATTGCTTCAACACTCTCGCGGCAACTCCTTCTCCTTCCCTCAACAACCCCAGCAAAAGATGTTCCGTTCCTATGTAGGAATGGTTCAATGCTTTTGCCTCTTTACCGGCAAGTGCCAGTACTTTTTTAACACGGGGTGTAAAAGGAATGTCGGCTGTTGATTCTCCACCACTTCCTGCAGTGGCCGCTAATTGATTTTCAACTTCTGACTGTAAGGCTTCGATCTCTACGCCCATTTTTTGGATTACGTTGATCGCAACCCCTTGTCCAAGAAGTAGTAAGCCTTTAAGAACGTGCTCCGTCCCAATGTAATTATGACGAAAACGATCCGCTTCTTTTCTCGCAAGTATTAGCAACTGTTGTGCTCGGGGTGTGAAGTTTAACATATTTCCTCTCTATTTTAAATTTAGACGTGAGAACTTAGCAAATTCTTTTCTCAATAAATCAGAACGAAAGCTATCCCTTTCATCTGCATCGAAATTATTTCCTGCTACGATTTGAAGATGTGCGGGTTGCACTTCCATAAATAAACGATCTATTTGCTCTCGGCTCTTCTCAGGCAAAAACTCGAGATCGATCGCTAGCCTTATTAAGGACAACAAATTCATGGCCTCTTCTGAACTCACAAAATAGCCGTTCTTTAAAATACCATAAGCCCGACCCAATTTATCATACAAACGACTTTTTTTGGATTCCAACAAAATTTGCCGAGAACCCAACTCGTGCGCAATGATGACATTTAATATGGCCGTTAGTTTCTTGAAAATTTCAGCTTCTGAGTCCCCCAGCGATAATTGGTTCGATATCTGGAACACACTGCCATTAGCGTCTGATCCTTCCCCAAAGATGCCTCTTACTGCTATCCCTAAATGGCTAACCGCTTTTATCACTTTTTCCATGTGGGCTGCTATGACAAGTCCAGGCAAATGCATCATCACCGAAGCCCGCATTCCCGTGCCTAAATTGGTCGGACAAGCGGTCAAATAGCCGTATTCGTGCGAAAAAGCGTAATCTAAGTGACGCTCCAAGGCCGTATCGAGGTCATTGATGGCCTTCCAAACAGGCTTGAAGTTAAATCCCTTCTTGATCATTTGGATCCGTAGGTGGTCCTCTTCATTGATCATGATCGAGCAGGATAAATCGCCATTAATATATACCCCTGCGCCCGCCTCCGCATTCGAAAGTTCGCGACTAATTAAATGGCGCTCCACTAAAAATTGCTTCTCCAATACTGAAAGCTCACTGATTTCCAAAGCGACGCCACCTTCCGTTTCAGGCATCATTTCCTTCACCGCCTTAAAACAGCGCGACAATATGTCTCTTCGTTGAGACACATTGGCTCTATGCGGGAACGGATAGCTTGCCAAATTTCTAGCCAATCGTATGCGCGTACTCAACACAACAGGCCCTGAATTCTCTACGGATCGTCCCCTTTGCGCAGATGATTCTATAAATGGAAGTAACTTCATTTCTTTTCCTCTAACATTGCGTTTATCTTAGCTTTCATCTCGGCTATTTGATCCCTCAGTTCCGCCGCCGCTTCATAATTCTCTTCCTTAATAACCTTCTTCAGTTTCTTTTCTAATTCGGAGACTTCCTTTTGCATAACAGAAGGATCTATTGGTTTTGACACCGGAATTTTTCCTTTGTGTTTAGGATTGTTGTAAATTCCTGATAATAAGCTTGTTACTATTGGAGTTAAGGACGTATAACAGGTCGCACAACCAAACCGAGCTGTTTTCCTAAACTCGCTGGCATTCATCCCGCATTGAGGGCATACTAAAGTCTCTACATTCATCGGATCAATTGGCTGCGCAATCACTTTCGTTAACGGTACCCCTATGTGCCCCTTCTTCGCAAAAAGATCGGGCAACGCCAATAAGTTAGGATTCAA
>MIDO01000116.1:8283-12079 GCA_001831055.1 Verrucomicrobia bacterium GWC2_42_7
CTCCGCCTTGATCATCTTGTTGTTGACGATCTGCGTCAAGTGCACCGTCGCCGGATTCCCACATGTCTCACATTTTAAAGGCTCTGTCATAGAATAAATAAAATCGATTTAAGATGGATACTTCCGTAAAACTTTCTTTTCACAAGAAAAGAAAGGTTTCCGGCCCTTCCAAAGAAAAGCGAACGATCGCCCCATCAAAATCTTGCGATTTTGATTAGGCGATAGGGTCTCTCCTTTGTTTTCAATCATTGTGTTTAAAAATCCAGTTTTTATGCTTCAATATAACTGCTTTATTCTTCCTATTCTTCACAATTTTTTCACTCCTTCAAACAGAATCTGCAAAATCTCTAGAGCAATAAGTGCGCCACCTTTTTGCAGAAAGTTGTTATTTTAAGTTTCCAGTGTGTTGGGCAGTGGATTCGGGCTCGGTCACGTACGTATGTACGCTCCCTTGCCCTCACCTTGCCCTCCTTCTGGAAAGCTTAAACTAACAACTTTCTGCGGGTCTATGGCAAGGGAGCAAAAGAATTTTAAGTTTTTGAGAGCGTTGGACTGCGCATTCGTACTCAGTCACGTACGTATGTACGCTCCCTTGCTCTCAGCTTGTCCGCCTTCTCAAAATCCTGAACTAAAGTTTTTCAGCGGGGTTTTGGGAGATCTGAGTAAAAAAAGATTCACCTTTCCCTCCTTCTCAAAAGGTTGAACTGATGTTTTTCTGCGGGTCTATAGCAAGGGAGCAAAAGAATTTTAAGTTTTCGAGTTCGTTGGGCTAAGAAAAACATAAGTTCAAGTTTCCAGTGTGTTGCTCTGAGGGCTCCCACTTTAATTATTTTAATAATTGTCCTAAGGTGATGTTTTATATTGACATAGTAACGGTTTTCCGTTTGCGTGACTCCTAATTTTTATTCTGATATGTGCTCAAATATGTTAAGAAAATGTATTATCGTTAATGTGTTAATTTGTGTGTTTGCATTTACAAGTAATGTCTTTGCAAAATATACAATAGAAGAGCTGCAGAGGGATATAGCCATCTTGAGCAGAGATAAGCTTCCAACACCGAATCAAATTATGGCTATTGAAAGGAATTTGGAGGAATGTTCCGAATTAGAGAAAATTTATCCAAAAGAAATTCAGGTGCTCAAAGAAAGACTAACTTGGGTTAAAGGCTATTGCTTCCCTTTTAGAATATTTAATGACTATGATTCTCAAAGATTGGATGAAATTGAACGCAAAAAAATTAATGGTTTTTTCTGTGAATTGGCTGAAATTGAGTATGACTCATACGAGCTCTGGAATAGGCTAACATGGTTGCATGGAACCAATAGTGGCGTGCTAGCCCTTCTGCCTCATTTAGGATATCAACTGCTTCCCACAGGAAAGCTTTTACAGAAAGGAGTTGCCCCGATGTCAGGAGAGCTTACCATGGGAGGACTAAGGACAAATGGTGTAAGCCATAATGCTATCTCGGGGTGTACCATTCGAAATATCAAACGAAATTTAGAATATGCAGATAATTCTAGCCGCACTGGCTGTGATACTCAGCCATATATAGACTTTGAAAAGGCGTTTGATGGTGAACTTGCCGAGATTATTAAAGCTGGTGTTGATCATGGTGCTGATTACGCCGTTCTATACCAGAAGAGCATTCCCTTATATCGACTTAAACAATGGAACTATTCGGAATGGCAGGTATGCGTAACGAAATCTATCAATAAGATCAATGAATTCATCGAATTCCTTGAAAATAATTCTGCTCCTAAGGACACCCTCGTCATCCTTAAAGTATTAGATTATGATGCAAAACTGCTGTCCTCTCAAATTCAATTGGCTCAAGAAGGTGACTTATCCGGTTGGTATCAGTTTTGTAACAGGATTGGATTTAATTTAAGTTTTCAAAGTTATCAAGAGTGTGTAAAGTGGTACTCCCATTCAGTTCCTGGTCTAGATGATGCCTTTCGTTATTATAAGAGTAATGGTATCAATGGATTACTTGAAGAGATTATCTATGTCAGACTTCTACCAGAAGCACGTTTAGATCCGAAAGGCCATGTAGGTAACTGCGAGGATTTGGATATATGGGTAAGCTATGCAGAGGTATTAGAAAAAATAAGGATGGAAACGTTAAAATTCCAAAAAGATGCCATACGTTACAACAATGAACTAAACCTACGAAGACTCTTCTTTGAGCCTCCTCTTGTTCAGTTGTCAATGGATGGAAAACGTCTCATAGACGTTCATTTTCCCGTTGTATTTGGGAGTACGAAACTAATTCCAAAAAACCTAGGCACTGAATGTACCTTAAGTAAAGGTGTATTGGGACAAGACATCGATGTTATGTGGGTCCCCGCTGAACGTATTCATGAAGTCGAAAGCTGGAAACAAAAAGGAGGACCTGTGCTCTTAAATCTCAAAATTAGACCGCTAGAAGAATTACGCAAAATGTCAGAAAAGAGTCTGTGTGAACACCCTTCTCAGCTAATACATAGTGCTCTTACTCAGCCGGTTCTGAATGAAATGAATGTTGTCTTACAAGGTGTATTCACTCAATTACGCACATTTCCTTCGGGACAGAATAGAGAGATTCATGGTATCGCTCACGGCGCGAGATCCGCTCTTATCTCGACTCTACTCTCAAAGCTGTATTCGGCTGAAGATGAAAATGTAACAAGCCGGCCCGGGTCTTTGGAGATAGTTACTGCCTGTCATGACCTTGCAAGGGACCAGGATGGGGGTGATGATCATCATCTAGAAGGAAAATGTGCCGCGATGTGCAAAGAAATTTTGAAAAATTCTTCCTTTTGCAATTCAGCAGAACTCGCAGAAATCATTGCACAAAAAGAATCAGAAAATCCGTCAATTCAAGTGGAAACGAAAATATTGCACGATGCCGATAGTATAGAGCTTTTTCGTATCCCGGGCTTCAATAGCTCAGCTTTCGATTACAATCGCTTGTGGATTGTTAAGGAATCCAAAAATCAAGCTATCCCTTTTGTTAAAGAACTTGAAGAATTTATCAAAATTACGGAGAAACCTGCAATAAAGCAGTTTATTGAAACACATCCCACGCCTTATCAAGCTGTATATTCGATCTTCTTAGCCCTTGCCTCGAAGAAAGAATATTCCGTACTGAAGGAATACCTCACTGGCGTTGGTAGGGGAATTACTGTAGAATTGCTCTCAAACTTAGGTTTATAGTAAAAAAGGAAGGGATAATGTGCGAAAATTTTTCCTTTCACAGGAAAAGAAAAAACGTATAAAAATTCGCGCTTTCCAAAGAAAAGCGATTATCGCTAAAGAAAAATTTTTCAAATTTTCTTTGGCGATGTTGGAAGGACTATCATAAACTTAATGATTTGTGCTATACGTGAACATCTCCCTTCATTCAGGCCATAGGACAATTGGCCCTCTGCTTTAACGCACAAAAGTGCCCGATGATCGAAAAATGTCTTTTTTGTTGCAAAAATGTAAAATTTTTACTATCATTTCCTCATCTATGATGACATTAAAGAGAAAAATAAACAGCGGAATTATCGTATTTGCTTTATTAGCATTGAGTCATTCTATTGCATTTGCAGTGAAAGACGAGAGCACAGAGAAAACAAGCGGAGATCCTTCTTCATCGCAACAAGGTGCTCCTCAATCATCTGGCCAGTCTGCGATTACTCTCGATTCAGATGCAATGCGTCATGTTATGCTGAATGAAGTCATAACTGATTTATCTGAAAGTGAGTTAGCAACTTTAGCTAAAACGAATAAGGCTTTATACAGGCTAGTTCAAAGTAAACGCGATCAGCAA
>MIDO01000117.1:0-2158 GCA_001831055.1 Verrucomicrobia bacterium GWC2_42_7
ATCGAAGGTACCTGGATAGATGGCAATACAATTTTTTTTCATAAAATGAATAAAAAGCGTGACAATGGAGTATTCAATTATGTTTACTATACACCATCGGATTCTTATCGTCTATACGGAAAATGGCTTAACGTCGACAGAATTTTATGATTCTCAAAAGCCCGGAAGCGTTTTCCTCTAATTTTTACAGATACAGATTCCGGCAGGAACTGCTACCTTCGAAGTTTTTTCGAATTTTCCAGACTTGAATGCGTATTGATAAAAAATTACTCTAATGACCCTTAGCTTGAAAACCCTGCATGCATCGAGCAACTCTATGCAAGAACGAAAAGAATATAAAAAAAGCAAAAATCCCTCCCTTCATAATTTTTGGAGAAATAATATTCCCAATATCATTACCTTGTCACGAATTCCTTCTGTGTTTATTATCATGGTAATGATGTACTTACCGTGGCATGGTATGGCAACGCTGGCATTTTTTTCTTACGTGGCAGCAAGTATAACCGATTGGTTAGATGGTTACCTTGCCAGGCGGTATCACATAGAGTCAAACTTTGGCCGATTGATGGATGCGCTAATTGATAAGATATTCATAGTCGGGATGTTAATTTTGCTGTTATCTAGGCATATTTTGCCTGATTGGATGTCGTGTTGTGTCATAGTGATTTTATCAAGAGAGTTCATCGTTACGGGATTGCGTATGGTAGCCGCAAGTTATGGACAAATTTTACACGCAGAAAAGTCAGGAAAACAAAAAACCCTTGCCCAAATCATTGCAGTGGGAGTCTTGATGTTTGTCTACGCGGCCAGACAAGATTGGAATCCGTTATTCAATGAATCTTTTTTAAAATATGTAAATTTTTGTGGATTTGCTTTGTTTGGAATGGCCGTTATTTTGACAGTCAAATCAGGTACGGGGTATATTATTAAGTATCGCAAATACTTGCAAAAATAAGGAGAAAGACATTAGTTCAGTTTTTGAGTGCGTTGGACATCAGACTTACATTCGGTCACGTACGTATGTACGCTCCCTCATGTTCGCTTCGTCCGCCTGCTCAAAATCCTGAACTAAAGTCTTTCTGCGGGTCTACGAGAGGGAGCATAAAACTTCACCTCATCCGCCTGCTCGAAAAAAACTAGAGCTAATAACTTTCTTAGTGGGGTTATGGAAACCTGAGCAAGCAAAACTTGCCCGCCTGCTCGAAAAAACTAGAGCTAACACATTTCTGCGATCTAGGAGAAAGGCAAAAGGAAAAACTGCTTGCCCAAAACAGAATACACTTTTTGATAGATAGGGTTAATAAGATGAGGGGACCTACCCTATCGCCCAACCAAAATCGTAAGATTTTGATTAGGCGATCGTTAGTTTTTATTTAGAAGGGTCCGGACACCTTTCTTTCCCCTCAAAAAGAAAGGTGTCCGGATATATTAAAATAAACTGTATATAATAGATATTCCTATGAGTTTTAGATTATTATTGCCGGCGAACTGGATAAAGAACTTGTCGACCTTGGGTCCATTGGGATTTTGGGGAAAGGCTCCGGGGACAAATGGATCCATTGCTGGATTGCTTTGGTACTCAATGGTGTTTCATTTCCTGACTCCTGGAATGTACGTGTTGCTCCTGGCTATCAGCATTACCTTTGCAATAGCTATCTGCGAAGAAGCCGAGATCCTTTTTGCAAAAAAAGACCCTTCTTTTGTTATCCTCGACGAGTTTGTCGCGATGCCGGTATGTTTTATCGGGTTGAAAGGGGCCATGCTTCATCATCCGATGTGGATCTTTATGCTAACAGGCCTCCTCTTGTTCCGCTTCTTCGATATCCTCAAGCCCCTCGGTATCAAAAAGCTCCAAGACCTTAAAGGCGGCTTAGGCGTCGTCATCGATGACATCGCCGCTGCCATACTCACCTGCCTATGCTTACATGTTGTAAGCTATTTTTTGATGTAAGGGGGGAGAAAACCTTTCTTTTCGCGGGAAAAGATAGGTTTTCGCGCTTTCCAAAGAAAAGCGAATATCGCGAGAGAAAAATCTATAGATTGTTCTCTCGCGAAAACGGATGGCAAAGTGCTATTCAATGACAAAGAAATTCTTGCGCGGATATAAATTCCTTGCGGAATTTTATATCCGCGCAACGACCTCCTTTTCGGAAAGGGG
>MIDO01000117.1:2188-4806 GCA_001831055.1 Verrucomicrobia bacterium GWC2_42_7
ATCTTTACTAAAGGAAGAAGTTTGTTTAGGAAATTGAAGATGAAGGCTTACTATGTTACAACGGCGATAGACTATGCGAATGGGAGTCCACACTTGGGTCACGCATATGAGAAGGTGTTAACGGACGTCATTGCGCGCATTCAACGATTGCAGGGTGAGTCGGTTCATTTTTTGACGGGGCTTGATGAGCACGGGCAAAAGGTCCAGCAAGGGGCACAGAGGAATGGTTTAACGCCGCAAGAAGCGTGTGATAGAACGGCGGTTGAGTTTAAGAAATTGTGCAGGGATTTGCAGATTTCGAACGATGATTACATTCGGACCACGGAGCCCAGACATAAGGAGGTCGTGCAGCAGATTTTGACGGATTTCTACGATCGCGGAGAAATTTACAAAGCAGATTACAAGGGGTACTATAGTACACGGCAGGAACAATTTTTGTTGGAAAAGGATAAGGTCGATGGGAAGTGGCCGGAGATTTTTGGCGAAGTTATTGAAATGACGGAGTCTAATTACTTTTTTCGGCTGAGCAAATACCAAGATTGGTTGATAGATTACCTCAAAACCAATGAAAACTTTATTTTCCCAAAATTCCGCACCAAGCAAGTATTGGAATTTTTGAAAGAGCCAATCAACGACTTATGTATTTCGCGGCCAAAGGAGCGTCTATCTTGGGGCATCCCGCTTCCCTTTGATTCCAATTACGTTACCTACGTGTGGTTTGACGCACTGATCAATTACATATCTGCAATAGAGTATGGGAAAGCCTCTTTTAACGATAAATGGCCGGCTGACTTTCATGTGATAGGAAAAGATATTTTACTCCCCGCACATGCTGTTTATTGGCCTATCATGTTGCATGCGGCTAACATTGCTTTACCTAAATGCTTGTTGGTGCACGGATGGTGGTTAAAAAGTGGAGAAAAAATGTCGAAGAGCCAGGGGAATTGCATCGATCCGTTACAACTTATCGAAAAGGTTGGCGTAGACGCATTTCGATACTTTGTTATGCGAGAAATGAACGTGGGTCAGGACAGCGATTTTTCAAGTGATTTATTCTTAACACGTTACCATAGCGATCTTGGCAATGACCTTGGCAATTTAGTAAGTCGCTTTTTAAACATGACCGAGCGTTATGCAGACCGAAAAATCCCAGCAGCTGCCATTGATGAAGATTTAGAAAAAGAAATAAAAAATCTCTGGTCCACCACAGAAAAGGACGTACAAGAGCTTTTATCTAATTTACAATTCCATATTGCATTAGAGAAAATTTTTACATTTGTCCGGGGGATCAATCGCTATGCAGAGCAAAGGGCTCCCTGGAAGCTAGCTAAATCGACAGACCCAATAGACAAGCAACGACTAGAGACCTCTTTGGCCACTATGGCAGAGGGTCTACGGCTCGCAGCGACCCTCTTGACACCCTTCATTCCATCGTCTTGCAAAAAGATCTTAAATTCCCTCGGCGCTAACGAGATTACGTCTTGGAAAGATCAGTTTTCTTGGGACTCCAAGCTTACTGGCAACTCCATAGGCGAGAAATTTATCTTGTACCCTAGGGTCGAAGATCCAGTATAATTTTGAGGAAAGCGCTTTTGGTCACCCAAAAGCGTTTTCCCCAAACCCCATTCCGAAAAGGAGGACGTTGCGCGAAAATAAAATCTATTGATTTTAATTTCGCGCAAAGACTTATGTTCAGAGGAAAGGCTTGAGAAAAGGCTTCTAGGAAGAAAAGTACTTTAACTCCCAACCTAATCAAAGTCGAAAGAGGGAAGCTACTGTTTTCTAAAAGATAAAAATACCTTGCGCTAAGGGAAATTCCGAAAGAATTTTCCTTAGCGCCATTAACTCCTTTCCCCAAAGTCCAACCATCCTTGAAGGCATTAACTTAATTTCACGATGAAAAAGTGGTTTTTTAGTAATTATCCATTTTCTCCAAAAAAATTTCCATTTTTTTACGGATGGGTGTTGTTGTTGGCTGGGGTATTCGGTTTGGTAATTGGATTACCTGGGCACAGTATATGTTTGAGTCCATTTACAGATCCTCTTTTGGCGTCGCTAAAAATATCTCGGGTCAATTATACTTCGGCGTTTATGTTCGGGACGATTGTTGCGGGGGTGTGTCTTCCGTATGGAGGGCGCCTTTATGATAAGTATGGAGCGAGATTAACGGGAGTTTTGGCTTCGATAGCCATGGGGATGACTTTATTATTTTTAGCATCCATCTCGTTAATAGCTAAATATTCCGATTATAGCCTGTATGCAATTTTTCCAGCGCTTTTGATCGGGTTTGCGTGTGTTCGTCTTGTAGGTCAGGGGCTTCTGGAGCTACTTTGCAGATCAATGATAGCGAAGTGGTTTAAGAGTAACAGAGGGAAGGTCTTTGCTGGCATAGGGTGTTTTACTACAATAGGTTACTGTTTTTCACCCTCTTTCCTTCATGCTTTAGTTGCGAAATTAGGATGGAGTTACACATGGGGCGCCATTGGTTTTCTTCTTATTTTTATAGGCACTCCCATCATTTGGTTATTTTTTCGAGACAATCCAGAGGAATGCGGTTTGCAGGTAGATGGATTGGGAGGAAAGAACCATCGGACGCCCCCTGCAGCCATCGCCGATAA
>MIDO01000118.1:0-11097 GCA_001831055.1 Verrucomicrobia bacterium GWC2_42_7
TTGGAGCTGAAGGCGTGTGCTTGGCGTCCTTTGGATTGGAGCATTGACGCCATTTCTTTTGTATTGAGGCGCTCGGATTCCTTTAATTTTTCAGGGCGATTGAGGGCTCCAATGAGGGCCTGATCGGCAAGGGTAAGGGAATCGAGAAACCCTTCTTGAAAGATAGAGGTGCACGCGGAGTTGCTACGAGGCTCAAAACAAGCAGTGATGTGTGCGTTGGGGTGACGGTTCCGCAGTGAAGTTAATGTTTGGGCAATGGCCGTGGGATGGTGGCCGAAGTCTTCTATTATAACCCAGTTTTCATTTTCAAGCAGGCACTCTTGACGTCTTTTAACGCCAAGAAATTTTTTTAAGTTGTTTAGTTGTAAAGAAGTTGGATTTTCTGGATTCAATGCGAGTCCGGCTGACAGTGCGGCCATGGCTGCGTTTCTTGCATTAAATATGCCTGTCTGCCTCCAAGATACCTTTTCCCACAGTTTCCCTTTCCAATATAAGCTAAATGACGAATTTTCTTTCGTTTCCTCGAATTTTTTGATTTGCAAATCGCAGTCTTCTCCACAGCCTACAAAAAGGGTTTGTGTCCAGGATACAGGTAGCAGGGATCTTACATTTGAATCATCTCCATTGGCGACAATAAATCCATTTTGTGGAACGAGACGAATGACATGAGAAAATGTCCTTTTTACATCCTGCAAATCCCTGAAAATATCTGCATGGTCGAATTCTATGTTGTTGATAACCAATATAGATGGCAAATAGTGGACAAATTTACTCCGTTTGTCAAAAAAAGCAGTATCATACTCATCTCCCTCAAGGACAAAGGGTTGGTTGATGTTTCCTAGTTGAGCGCCTTCGGGTAAGTCACGAGGAACGCCCCCAATAAAATAACCAGCTTCCGAATTATTATGACGCAGAAGAAATGCTGTTAATGTTGAGGTCGTCGTTTTTCCGTGGGTTCCCGTTATTACAATATTCTTCCTGGTTTTTAATACCTCGTTTTTCAACAATTCAGGAAGCGACACATATGGAAACATTCGCGTTCTGAGCAAGCTCTCAACCTCTGGATTTCCCCGAGAAATCGCATTGCCCACAACCACGCAATCTGGCTTCAAGTTTTTCAATCGCTCGAAATCATAGCCATCAAATATAGAAATTCCCTTCCTTTTCAACAAATCCGACATGGGCGGATAAATTGCCGTATCCGATCCCATTACTTCATATCCCATCTCCTTGAACAACAACGCAATGTTACCCATTGCTGTTCCGCAGATTCCCATAAAATAAATTCGATTAGTCATGTTGAAAGTGTGATTCGATTTGTGATTTAAGAAAAATAAAAAAGTAGCTTCCCAAACCCCTTTCCGAAAAAGGAGATACTTTGCTCTTAACCGGTTCTTTTAAAAAAGCTAAAGTATAATACAAGTTTTAATTTTAAAAAAGTCTCCATCTTAGAGAAAGGAACTCACGGAGGTGTTTAGGTTCGTAAAAATCGATGGCAAATGCAATTAAAATTTTGCGAAGGACAAAGGCTGTTAGCTAAAAAATTAGCTTGATTTATAGGACCAGCGTTGCTTATTTAGGGTGATCAGGAGGGGACAAAAAAGTGAATACAAAAGCGGATGTGTTGCGTGATTGGAAATCGAACGATAAGGTTGCAATTACTTAAAGAGGAAAGATCATGTAGATACTAATGACATTGGTTGGTTCCCTAAACCCATTTTCTTTGGACTTAGAATAAAATATGCTTACAGTTTTACTAAAAGGGTCAACCGGAAGGATGGGGACGGCAATAACCGCCCTTGCAGCCGGTAATGGTTTGAATATAATAACTTGCAATAGAGATGACAGTTTAGAGAGGGTGCCCGAATCTGATGTGATTATAGATTTCAGCCACAGGGCATGCATTGTCCCTTTGCTTAAAAAGGCATTGATGCACAAAAAACCATTGATAATTGGCACCACTGGTCATACAGAAGAAGAAAAAGAATCCATTGAATCGGCAGCCAAAGAGATCCCTGTCGTCTATTCAAGCAATTTTGCAGTTGGGACGAATGTCCTATTTCATTTAATTGAAACAGCAGCGGCCATCCTAAAAGATTTTCATCCAGAATTGATTGAAATTCACCACGCAAATAAGAAAGATGCTCCCAGCGGAACGGCTTTATCATTAGCGAAAATACTCCAAAATAATTACCAAAAACCTCTTTCATTTGGCCGTAGCGGCTTTTTGCAAAATCCCGATGACGAAATTGGAGTACACGCGCTTCGTGGAGGCGATATTGTTGGAACACATACCGTCCATTTTTTGGGGCAAGGCGAGTCCCTCGAGTTTACCCATCGCGCTACCGACCGCAAAATCTTCGCCGTCGGCGCCATCAAAGCCGCCCACTGGATTTTTGGTAAAAAACCAGGCTTGTATTCTATGAAGGATGTGTTAAGAATCTTTGGGGAAAACGGCTTTTAAGCGCTTAAAAGCGTTTTCCCCAACCCCCTTTCCGAAAAAGAGATCGTTGCGCGAAAGTAAAATTTTAAAAAATTTACTTTTGCGCAAGGGGCTGTTCGGGAAACCCGGATTCCCTCATACAAACCCGTTTCTTAAAAAACAAGAAGGAGTTCCTTCGCGAAATAGCTCCTTTTCGGAAAGGGGCTTGGGTAAAACCCATCTTGGGCGACCAAAAGCAGCTTTCCCCAAAAAAATATTTTATACACCATGATAGCAAATATAGAAGGCACTTTAGAGGAAATTACGCCATCGCAAGGTGTTGTCAACGTAGGGGGTATTGGCTATGAGGTCAATATGCCGCTTACCACGGCCGAGACCTTGTTGGGTATAGGTAAAAAGGTAAAACTATTTACGTATGTCGTGTATCGGGAAGATAATCAGACGCTTTACGGATTTAAAAGCCGCGAGGAGCGCGATTTTTTCAAGGTTTTGATAGAAAAAGTATCGGGAGTCGGCCCTAAATTAGCGTTAGCGATCCTTAGTAAGCTATCCTTGTCTCTCTTAAAATCAGCGATTGCGCATGGAGACATCAGTACGTTGTCGAGTTGTCCTGGCATTGGAAAGAAAACGGCAGAACGCCTGATTATTGAATTAAAAGACAAAATGGGGCTGCACGAAGCCCATATCACCCTTCCCGGACACGAGACTTCTCGCGAAATTAACGCCATCGAAGACGCCGTTTCTGCCCTCGTTGCCCTCGGATATAAAACTGCCGACGCCGATAAAGCCGTCCGAAAAGCGCTTGCCTCCCACAAGGACCTCAACACCGAGGAGCTTGTAAAAAAAGTCTTAACAAAAAGAAAGGATTAAGTGTTGGAAGATTCGCGAAAACCTTTCCCTTTTCAGCTTGCATGAGGCAGAATTCTGTAAAAAATCTTTTCCTTGGAGAAATAGATAAGGCTTTAAAGGTCTTAAAAATTTAAAACATTTCCAAAACAGGAGGGTTAAACCTATTTGGCGATCACAGAATCTGTAAGATTTTGTGATCGCCAAATGATTCGCTTTTCTTTTGGAGAGCCCGAGAACCTTTCTTTTCTGGAAAAGAAAGGTTCTCGGATCTTACTTTTCAACTTTTTATAATAATTATGGAAAATGTGATAATAATAGGAACGGGGTGCGCGGGGCTTACAGCTGGGATCTACGCGGCTCGTGCAAACTTAAATCCAGTGCTTATTGAAGGGTTATTACCTGGGGGGCAACTCACGACGACCTCTGAAGTTGAGAATTTCCCTGGCTTTCCGGAGGGAATAGACGGGTTTGATCTGACGGTACGGATGCGGGCGCAGGCAGAGCGTTTTGGAGCTCGGTTTATCAGCGACGATATAAAAAGTGTTTCTTTTTCTGAGGGGAATAATAAATTATTTGGGGAAACCACGACCTACGAATCGAAGACTATTATTGTTGCGACAGGGGCCTCTCCGCGATTGACGAACGTTCCGGGAGAAAAGGAAATGTTTGGAGGGAAAGGAGTTACAACTTGCGCAACTTGCGATGGTGCCTTTTATCGAAACATGGATGTTGTTGTTATTGGAGGGGGGGATTCGGCCTGTGAAGAAGCTTTGTTTTTGACTCAATTTGCATCAAAAATATTTCTTGTTCATCGTCGTGACACGCTTCGAGCCTCTCAAATCATGCGTCAACGTGTTTTGGAGCATAAAAAAATCACCCCGCTGTGGAATTCTGTCTTGGAGGCCATTCTTCCAGATGAAAATGGAAAAGTGAGAGGCGTTAGTTTGAAAAACACCGTTACTAATCAAACAGTTGAGCAGCCTTGTAAGGGTGTTTTTCTGGCCATTGGACATACTCCCAATACCGCCATTTTCGCCAATGCCCTCAAACTCGACGAAGCGGGTTATGTCATTACAGAAGAAGATAGTATGGTAAAAACAGCCATCAACGGTGTCTTCGCCGCAGGAGACTGCGTCGACTACACCTACCGCCAAGCCATCACTGCCGCAGGTACGGGCTGCCAGGCCGCTATGGAGGTGGAGCGTTGGTTACTCTCTATGTGAAAGACGTTATTTTAAGTTTCGAGTGTGTTGGACATCAGACTCAAGGAAATAGAGAAAGACTGTGTTTCCCCTTTCCTTAATCTGTAAGGTCTTACTTCCGCGCAAAATAACTCCTTTTCGGAAAGGGGCCAGAAAAACGTCAGTTCAATTTTTCGAGCAGGCGGATGAGGTGACCATGAGGGAGCGTACCTACGTACGTGACCGAATGTGAATCCGATATCCAACGAACTCGAAAATTGAAATCACGTTTTTCTTTTAGGGGAAAACCTTTCTGGGGGACCCAAAAGCAGTTCCCCTAAAATTCCCGGTTATGCAAGAGATTTTTAATGTTTCGAGATTTTTGGAGTTGACGGCCGAGTCGACGCCGGACGGGTGTGCGCTGAAGGTGCCGATTTCGCGGAATGATAGGGGGATTGTTTACAGTGAACGCAGTTTTAGTCAGCTTTGTCGAGAGGCAGATGCGACGGCACGTTTGCTGCAGGGTAGGGGAGTGACTCGAGGCATGCGGGTTTTGTTAATGGTTAGGCCGGGGCTCGATCTTATTTTGATTACCTTTGCGCTCTTTAAGTTAGGGGCGATCCCTGTCATCATTGACCCAGGGATGGGCTTAAAGAATTTTTTAACGTGTGTCGCTCGTTCGCAACCTAAGGCGTTGATAGGGATTTCTTTAGCGCAGTGGATTAGTCGGTTGTTTTTTAAGAAATTTGGCTCTGTTAAAATAAAAATACCTGTTGTTGCGAATGAATTTTTAAAGGAAGTGGCTAATTTTTCGCAAAAACCGTTTCCGTTAGCGGATACGGGAAGAGATGAATTAGCTGCGATTTTGTTTACTTCTGGTTCGACGGGTGCACCAAAGGGTGTTTGTTATCTACACGGACATTTTGAATCGCAGGTAAAGTTGTTGGGTGATGCCTATCTTTTCAAGCCTGGGGAGGTGGATCTTCCTATGCTGCCAGTATTTGCATTGTTCAATCCTGCGTTTGGCATGACGACGGTTGTTCCGGAGATGAATCCCAGCCGTCCGGCTTCTGTGGATCCGAGCAAAATTGCACAAGCTATCTTGCAATGCGGAGTGACAAACACCTTCGGATCCCCTGTCCTGTGGAACAAAATTGCCAATTATTGCGAAGGTCGCGACATTGTTTTTCCATCGATCAAACGCGTATTAATGGCTGGAGCGCCAGTGTCACCGGACCTTTTTAGGAGAATGAAGAAATTGATCCCCAATGGAGAGGTCTTTTCTCCTTACGGAGCAACCGAGTGTTTGCCTATTGCTTCAATTAGTGGAACGGAAGTAATTGAATCAACTGCCCCATTATCTTGTGTGGGCAAAGGAACTTGTGTGGGCAAACCATTTCCCGGGATCAATGTTTCGATTATTCCTGTTGAGGACGGCCCTGTCAATTTCCCCCAAACCCTTCCGCCAAACACGATCGGCGAGATCATTGCAAAAGGACCCGTTGTAACGGAGTCCTACGATCAACTACCCGAAGCAACCTTTTTAGCTAAAATTGAGGAAGGGCAATCCATTTGGCACCGCATGGGAGACGTGGGATACCTAGACGCTGATGGGCGCCTTTGGTTCTGTGGGCGCAAAGCCGAACGTGTTGTTTCCCATCAAGGTATCTTTTATACAGATTGTTGCGAAGCCGTTTTTAATCAACATCCTAACGTTTATCGATCTGCCCTTATTAATTTTTCTACCCCCAACGCTACTCTTCCCGCAATCGTTGTAGAACCCAAACCCAATCACTTTCCCAAAACAGCGACCCAATTAGCCCTCTTTTCCAACGAACTTCGCCTCCTTGCTCAAAAACACCCCCATACCGAAAAAATCCAAAAGTTCTTCTTCCACAAAAGCTTTCCTGTCGACGTCCGCCATAACGCAAAAATTCACCGTCTTCACCTCGGCCGCTTTTTTTCAAGAAAAGGGTGAGGGGAATGTGCGAAGGCCCTTCTTTTGAAAGAAGTGGATACCTCTAAAAATTGCGGGGAAACTGCTTTTGGTCCCCCAAAAGCGTTTCCCCGCACCCCTTCCGAAAAGGAGGGAGTCTGCGCTCTAATAAGTTCTTTTAGAACTTGTTAGAGCGCAGATGTAGTTCAAGTTATAATATGTCTTAGATATAGTTAAATGTATTGACTGTTGAGACGCTTTGGGTGGCACATCGAAATATGCAACGGCCTAAATTTATTTGGCAATCAAAATCGTAAGATTTTGATTGCCAAATCGTTGGTTTTTCTTGGGAAGGTTGCGGAAACCCTTCTTTTTTACCTCAAAAAGAAGGGTTTCCGCATCTCGATTCTTAATATACACCTTCATTTCTTCGAAAATAGGGTTTTTGGAGGTGTCCAGTATTTCCTTCATAAAAAATGTTTTTGGGGGGAAAGACCAGATGTTAAACTTTTTTTTGAAGGGCAAAGAAGTGTTTCCCAAAAATATTTAAAAAACACTTGCTTTTTCAGTATACTTTTTTAGATTCTTGGACCTGTTATAAGGCACGGTAGCCAAGTGGTAAGGCCGAAGTCTGCAAAACTTCTATGCGTCGGTTCAATTCCGACCCGTGCCTCCATCCTATTTATTTGCTTCTCTAGAACATGGAGGATAGATGCATTTTGAAGCCAGAATGATTTGTGACTGTCCAACAATTATAGCAATGCCTTCATTCTCAATGTGTTTGTTTATGCGCGGAAAAAACCAGCAAACTCCTTTTTCTTGGTGACTATGGATTCCCTTGAAGTTTTTAGAGGACTTCATCTTCTGATCCCAGGTTCTTGTTCCAAGCGTTGTTGTATTAGTTCGACTTCTTCTTTAGCATCGGCATCTCCTTGTTGCGCTGCTACTGTGTAAAAATGGAGAGCTTTTAGGAAATCTTGAGGAACTCCTTCTCCTTCGGCATAACAATATCCAAGGTTATAGCAAGCATTGGGCTCCCCCAGCTCTGCTGCTCGGATAAACCAATGAACCGCTTCTGCCATATCTTCCTTAGTCCATTTCCAATCAAGATAGAGCAAACCTAAGTCATTTTGAGCTAAAGCAAGTCCTTGTTCGGCGGCTATTGTGTAATAGCGGAGCGCTTTTGAGAAATCTTGGGGGACTCCTTCTCCTTCGGCATAGCAACACCCAAGGTTATAGCAAGCATTGGGCTCCCCCAGCTCTGCTGCTCGGGTAAACCAACGAACCGCTGCTGCTGTATCTTTCTTGGTTACTTTCCCCTCGAAATAGAGCACACCTAATCTATTTTGAGCTAAGGCATCTCCTTGTTCGGCGGCTATTGTGTAATAGCTGAGAGCCTTTGAGAGATCTTGGGGGACTCCTTCTCCTTCGGTATAGCAGCACCCAAGGTTATAGCAAGCATTGGGCTCCCTCTGCTCTGCTGCTCGAATAAACCAATGAACCGCTGCTGCTATATTTTTATCCAAATAAGTTCCTTTTTGATAGCAGCATCCAAGATGGTTTTGTGCGTTACGATTACCGTTTGCCGCTGATGTATACAACCATTGTAAAAATAAACGGTTATCTCTTTCTACTCCTACTCCTATACGATAAAATTGACTTAATATAAATTGAAGAAAGGTATTTCCTTCCACGGCTTTCACTTGAACTAGATGAGCTAGTTGACCTGCGATCTCATTACGGGGTGAAGCTGCCTCTTCAATCTCTTGATTTGTTCCGTTATCGCCGTATTCGTATTGAGATAAGAGTCCAATTACTTGATCTAAAGCTTCGCTATCCTGATGGTTTTGTAAGAAATGCATGACCTCGTCATATTTCTCTTCTTGAATGAAAAACCTCACTTGCACAAGGTCATTTTTAGACAACTTTTCTGAATATGCATTTTGTAACACAATCAATAAAAGTAATAATAATTTTGGGATATTCATACGAATTGGATATTGTGCGTCTGTTTCATATATTGTCAAACATGCCCTCTACGAACTTCGGGATACTGCTATGTTAATTCCTTATCCAGGATTCGCTTTTTGAGGAAAAGAATCCTCTTTTCGCAAAAGAAAAAATCGATAGATTTTTATATGTTTTTTTTCGTAAAAAGTAAGGTTTTCGCACCTCTTTCATTTCTTGAACTTCTAATCTTGTCAATGGGGGGTGGATCTACTATACCTACACCTTATGAAAACATCGGAGTCCGATTGTTCAGCGGAATCGTCTGCGCAATCGTTGAAAGATTACCTATTATCGATGGGGATACTGCCCCAAAAGGCGAATTTGTTTTTCAGGGGGCTGGCGTTTGTTCTTGATTTGATTTTAATCACCTTGATTGTGTACGTCATTATCCAAAAGTTTGTTCTACCGAATTACATGGACGCGGTAAACAAGATTGCTGAAATTATGACAAATGAGGCGATTGAAAACAAAAGGGAATCGTTACAAAGCTTGGCCAACACCCACTCCGACGTAAAGGAGTTACTTAATTATTTTCAAGGGATTACATGGGGGGTGCTCCTTTTGTATTTTGTTGTGAATGAAATTGTATTAAAAGGTGCAACTCTTGGAAAAAAGATTTTTCGTCTTACAACTATTAAGCTGGGAACAATGGGCCCGCCCAACGTTGCCGACATTCTTATGAGGTCTTTTGTTAAGGCCGCATCTATTGTTTTTTTCCTACCATTGTTTTTTATTACTTTTACTTTTGCTGCAATTACCATTCGAGGTCAGGCCGGACACGATATCCTCTGCCAAACAATGGTGGTTGTTGACAGAAAACATCTTAGGAGAGGTATTGTGAAAGGAAATGAAGCGGAATCACCTCCTGAACCGTTGGAGTAAAGTGGAAAATTTGAGAGCTGGATCTTGCGAAAAGGAAGTTTTCCTGGAAGTTAGCGTTACAAAGATATGGCAAAATTATTATTTTTAGGAGACATATGTGGACGTGGTGGGCGTCAGTGGGTGTCCCATCGGATCCCGACCTTGAGGCGGGAATTGGAATTGGATTTTGTTGTCGCAAATGGAGAAAATGCCGCTGGAGGATTTGGCATCACCGCAGATATTGTTCAAGAACTGCTCTCAAACGGCGTTGATGGCATAACGCTTGGAAACCATGTATGGGACCAACGGGGGTTCGACCAAGCCATTGATGGACTTCCCAAGGTATGCCGTCCTGCGAATTTGCCCGAAGGGTGCCCAGGTAGAGATTTTTTGATATTAGAACGCAATGGACTCAAAATAGGCGTTTTTAGCGTCATTGGTCGAGTGATGATGAATATGTCACTGGATTGCCCATTTAAGAAAGCAGACAAGTTAGTTTCTAAAAAACAGGGCCTTAATGGAATTTTTGTAGATATACATGCGGAGGCGACCTCAGAGAAGCAAGCAATGGGATGGTTTTTAGATGGGCGCGTAACTGCTGTTATCGGGACTCATACGCATGTAGTAACTGCTGATGAAAAAATCATGCCAAAAGGAACTGCATTTCAAACCGATGCCGGATTATGTGGGTCGCACAGATCTATAATTGGCTGCGAGCCTGATCCGATTATTCACCGTTTCCTCACAGGTATCCCTTGCCGCCTAACCGTGGCTTCTGGCGATATCCGAATCAACGCTACCCTTATTACCTTTGACCCAACAACTGGCCTCGCAACAGATATCCAACGCCTTGAAGATAAACAACCTGAATAGGGGGAACTTTTTGGATCTCCCAACAGGAAGAAGTTATTTTAAGTTTCGAGTGTGTTGGACATCGGCCTCACACTTCCTCACGGGATGTACGCTCGGCCGTATTCCCCTCGTCCGCCTGCTCGAAACCTCAAACTAACTTCTTTCTGGCTCCGAAAAAGAAATCTTTACTCGAGATCAAAAATTTTCGATTTTATCCCCGCAGTAAGTCTTTTTTGAATGGTCTTAAGGAAATTTGTTTTTTTAGGTATAAAAATCTGTGATAGTTTTTTGTAATTCTCTATAAATTCAATGAATTCATTCCATCGCCTAATCAAAATCGAGAGATTTTGATTAGGCGATCGTTAGTTTTTCTTAGGAAGGTCCGGAAACCTTTCTTTTCTCTTAAAAAGAAATGTTTCCGGATAATATTTCAGTCACTTTAATTTTATGGCAGGGGTACGTGTATTTTATCCGAACTTGGTGGGGGAGGGGGAGGAAGTTGTTTTGAGTAATGATGAAAGTCATCACATTATCAATGTGTTACGTCTGGAAAGTGGACGGGACGTTGGCCTGTTGGATGGGAAAGGGCATGTTGCTTTGGGAAAGGTTATTAATCCTCATCCCAAAAGAGCAGTAGTAAGGATCTCATCGGTAAGCAGTTATAATAGAGAACTGCCGGAGATCATACTCGTACAAGCGGTCCCGAAAAGCAAAAATATGGACCTGATTGTGCGTCAAGCAACGGAATTGGGTGTTTCGGAAATAATCCCTTTATTAACAGGGCGTTCGGAGGTACGTGTCGAACAAGAACGTGCAATCAAAAAGGTGGATCATTGGCAAAATATCGCCATCGAAGCCTGTAAACAGTCAGGAAATCCATTTTTGACGCAAGTCGCCGAATGGCAATCTATTGGCGAAAAATTTCTCCATTCTATAAGTCGGGAAAATTCCACAATTATTTACGC
>MIDO01000118.1:11153-12489 GCA_001831055.1 Verrucomicrobia bacterium GWC2_42_7
AAAAGATCTATTGTTTCGTCGGACCAGAAGGAGATTTCACTCCTCAAGAATATCAGCTTCTTGAAAAACACAACGCCCTCCCCATTCGCCTCTCCAACAACGTCCTACGCGTAGAAACCGCTTCTCTTTATTTGCTCAGTATTCTCGATTGCGTGAAGGATTTTGGGAAAACCAATTTTCTATAGTGAAGAAGAAATAAGTTGGCACGCCGGAAACCCTTTCTTTTTGAGGTAAAAAAGAAAGGGTTTCCGGACCTTCCCTAAGAAAAACCAGTAATCAGGCCGATCAAATTCTTCGAATTTGATCGGCCTGATAAGATGTAGTTAAAACTCCTTTTCCCTCGCCGAAGAAAAATCGATAGATTTTGCTGAGGCGACATTCGCTTTTCTTTGGAAAGCGCGAAAACCTTTCTTTTCTCGCGAAAAGAAAGGTTTTCGCAACTTCCTTCCTCTCTTTTGTAGCATGCTCCAATAGCTTTTATTCTTTCATGCTACCTGTCTCGGCGAACCTCAGGTGCATATCAAAGGCATGTTTTAGGTCGAGAGGAATATGTCCTTTTGAATTGGTTTTGGAGAGGTAGCGTCGGAGTTGGTCTTTGTAGGAGGGGTGCACGCAATTGTCGATAATGACATTGGCACGCTGAGTGGGATCTTTCCCGCGAAGGTCGGCGATACCTTGGTCGGTGATAATAACTTGAACATCGTGTTCGTGATGGTCGACGTGCGAGCAGAAAGGGACGATGGTGCTGATGTTGCCGTCTTTTGCAAGGGAAGGGCAAGTGAAGATGGAAACGTAGGCGTTTCTGGTAAAGTCGCCAGAGCCTCCGATGCCATTCATGATGTTTTTCCCTAAGACGTGGGTACTATTGACATTGCCCCAGATATCGATTTCGAGTGCAGTGTTAATGGTGATCAATCCCAATCGACGGACGATTTCCGGGTGATTTGAAATTTCCTGCGGCCGGAGGAGGAGTCGCGATTTAAAGAAGTTGAGATTTTCATATAAATCTTTGCGGACTTCGTTACTGATCGTGATGGAGGTTCCGCTTGCGAAAGTTACGCGGTTTTCCTTCATGAGATTAATGACCGCATCCTGAATGACTTCTGAATACATTTGGAAGGGAGGAATGTCGGGATGAGAACCTAGTGCGCCCAAGACGGCATTAGCGATGTTTCCGACACCCGATTGAATGGGAAGGAAGGATGATGGAATTCTGCCGGCTTTTAACTCAGCCGCTAGGAATTCAGCGACTTTTTCTCCCAGGTTCCCCTTTACTTCATCTGTTGGGGTGAAGGAATTTACTTCATCTGGTGTATTCGTTTTAACGATGCCAATA
>MIDO01000118.1:12558-13516 GCA_001831055.1 Verrucomicrobia bacterium GWC2_42_7
TTTTGAAATACATTATAAAGGATACGAGGTTTTTGAAAATTTGATGAATCTAAAAAACATCACAGTATTAGGGTCTGGCATAATGGGGCATGGTATTGCACAAGTTTCAGCCACTGCAGGATACAACGTGGTTCTCAGAGATATTGAGCAGGGATTTTTAGATAAGGCAATGGAGAAAATAAAATGGAGTTTAGATAAATTGGTAACTAAAGGAAAAATTTCACAACAAGAAGCAAACTCAATTTATTCAAGAATCACACCAATAGTCAATCTTGCAGATGCTGTAAAAGATGCACAACTTGTAATTGAGGTGGTTCCAGAAATTATGGAGTTAAAGAAAAAAGTTTATGCTGAATTAGATGCAGTTGCAGGTAAAGACGTTATTTTTGCATCAAATACAAGCACATTACCAATTACAGAGATTGCAAATACAACATCACGTCCAGAAAAATTTATTGGGATTCATTTTTTCAATCCGCCACAACTAATGAAACTAGTAGAAGTGATTCCTGGAGAGAAAACATCACAAGAGATAGTTGATTTAACTCAAGAATATGTAAAATCAATAAAAAAAGAATCAGTCCTATGCAGAAGAGACGTTCCAGGATTCATCATTAACAGATTATTCATTCCAATGGTCCATGAAGCATGTTACATGATGGACAGAACTGGTGCAACAATGACTGAAATTGATTCTGCGGTGAAATTCAAACTTGGGTTCCCAATGGGAATTTTTGAGCTAGCTGATTTTACAGGAATGGATGTAATACACAAGGCAACAATAGAGATGCACTTACGTGATAAAAAAGTAATTTTTCCACATCCAACAATTGAAAAAATGTTTAATGCAAAAAAACTTGGGCAAAAATCAGGTGAAGGGTTTTACAAATATTCAGATGAAAAATATGAACGTGTTCCATTATCAGAAGAGTTGGCAGATAAATGTAACCCAATTCAA
>MIDO01000119.1:0-10789 GCA_001831055.1 Verrucomicrobia bacterium GWC2_42_7
CTACTGCCTTCATTAGACCCATGTTCCCCTCTTGAATGAGGTCGAGGAAGGAAAGGCCTCGGTTAGTGTATTTTTTCGCAATACTAATAACCAATCGCAAGTTAGCCTCGACCATTTCCGTCTTGGCTTGGTGTGCCTCACGCATATTCTTTCGAACAGCCTTGACAAGAGGAGCAAGCTCTTCTGGAGAAATTTTAAATTCATCTTGGATCTCACGAAGGCGGTTATTGAGTCCGTCAACATCAACAGTCTTAAACTTGATATGGTCCTTCTTTTTAACCGAATTCAAGCAATCGAGTGCTTTTTCGATTTCACGTAAAGTGGGAGACAATTTATCCAAAAATTCCTCAAAAATTTTTAACTTAAAATTAAATTTCTTAAAAACGGGCTTTAATTGTGCTTCGAACTTTTTGAAACGGGCCCACCCTTTTTTGCGAGCTTCTTCGTCTTTTGCATAACGAAATTCTTCCCACGATTCATTGACACGTTGAATGATTTCGTCGACTTGCTCCGCAAGCTTTGGCAACATGGCAAAATATTCTTCTCTGCTGTCGATTTTTTTATCCAAAACGACTCGATCAAAGCGTTCCTCGCGGGAAAGTAGCTTTTTCGCCATATCTTTTTGGAAATCTGCAGTAAAGCAAATGGAGAACAGCTTATCTTGAGCGGAAAATTCAGCTTTCTCGATACGCTTAGAAATAGCTACCTCTTGTTCTCTTGTTAAAAGAGAAACCTGTCCCATTTGCTTGAGGTACATGCGAACGGGGTCATCGACAATCTCCTGCTGGGAAGCTTGAACTTCCTGTTCTTCATCCTCTTCCTGCTGCTGCTTGTATCCCTCAACCTCTTCCGTATCCAGAATCTCAATGTCAAGGTTTTCGAGAATGTTGATGATATTCTCAATGGCATCTGGATTATCAATATCGTCTGGCAGCTGGGAGTTAATGTCTTGGACAGTAATGTACCCCTGCTCCTTTGATAGATTGATGAGGTCTCTGATTTTCTCATTCAAAGCGTCAGCTGAGTGCGACGCCGTTACTTTATTTTTGGTAGATGATGTTGGCATGCTTATGAAAGGGTTTTATGGCAAAAGGGAAAATCTCTTAAAAGAAGCTTTTCTCTGTCTCCTTTGAAAATAACAATGGTTATACACAAACAAATCTTTATGAAATTTGCCCTTTGTTAAATTAGAGATAATAATCAAGCCGTTGTTTTTCAATGGACTAATGTTTAATCAAATCGAATCCATATCAAGTAACTTTTCTTATGTAAGTGCACAAATTTCTTTCCAATTTTGCAGATTGGTCAAGAAAAATCAGTAAGGATGGATTCATTTTCAGTCAGTTAAGTTTTCTTTTATGGGAGTTATTTGAATCGCCGGAATGTTTTTTGTCAACAGTTGACGTAATTTCATTAACTCTAACTGTAATTGATGTAATTTTTCTTTGTGAGTAAATGGGGTTGAATTGATTTCTATATTTAAGTGAGTTATGCGCTTCTTAATAAAATTTTGGTAAAGCGCCCGAATACAAGCATTGGCTGCTTGAATGGGATTTTCGACATTAACATCTTCATAACGAAGGCTGGCAATGTAATTCTTTTCATTATCATCAGAGAGAAGCTCATCCAAGTGCTTAACTCCGTGCCAATTACCCTCGCGGATTTCATCAAGGAAACGTACAAGAAGACGCCCTTGCATAGTATCCGGTTCAATCCAATCTGGATTAATCGTATGGGAAAAAGGTATATCAAGATATTCATAATTAAGCATGAGTAGCAAAACCTCATATTCAAGACTTGTCAATTTCCTGTTATGACTTTTCTCTTTAACGTCTCGTTCTATGGGGGGTTCGACACGATGAGACGTTTTTTTGTTCAAATAATTCCAGAAGTCTTTTTCTGCGGATTGACGGTCAATACCTAATTTCGCTATCGCTTCATTGAGATATCCCAATTTATTTGTATTTGATTCACAATGACTAATAATTTCAAAAATCTTATTAAGGATCTCTGTTTTCTCCGGAACCGAAATATTTTGTTTCCCCGCAAAAAAAAGATCAATGGCAAAATTAATAGGGTCCTTGGCTTGCTCTCGAATAGCATTAAACCTTGCCAAACCATCTGCCGTTTGCAAGAGCTCATCAGGATCTGAATCCTCTGGCAAAACAAGAAATCGAATATCGAGCCCTATTTTGAGCGCAAGGGGAAGAATTCGGAAAGCAGCCTTTTGCCCAGCCCTATCGCCATCCAGCAGACAATCCACCTTTGGGGAATAACGCAACAACATATTCAGTTGGTTTTCTGTGATACCTGTCCCCTGAGGCGCTATCACACAGTGTAAACAAGAAACCCAACAACGTATCGCATCGAGTTGACCCTCAACCATTAAGAAACGCTCCGTATCTTTGATTGCTGTCCTAGCTCGGTCTAGATTAAACCACAGGTGTCCTTTGGTAAATATAGGAGTTTCTGGAGAATTGATGTATTTAGCTTCAAAAGAAGAATCATCCTGCGGAGTAAGGGAGGTTTGCCTTGCAGAGAATGCCACTACTCGCCCCTGAATATCACGGATCGGAATCACCAAGCGCCCTCTAAATCGAGAGCGAAACTTCAGCGGATCCGTCTCCTGTTCCCTGAAATAAAAAAGCCCTGATTGTTTCAGCGACTCCAACGAAAATGGTTTTCTGCACACATATTTTGCTAAAGAAGAAGCATTTGGGGGAGAAAAACCAATATTAAATTCCTTTGCTACCTCGAGCGAAAAATGTCGCCCGTCTTCCCAATATTTGCGAATTTTCTCTCCGTCCGCATTATTTTCGAAAAATTGCTGAACAAAAAACTCCGTAGCAACCGCATGTATATCAAACAACTCCTTTTTCAGAGAAACATTTTGTTGAGTGCCGCCCCCGGATTCATACTCCAAGGAAATATTGAACTTTCTTGCAATAAATTCAACGCTCTCTGAAAAACTCAAATTTTCTTTCAGTTGAATAAAACGAAAAATATCCCCCGCATTGTTAGTACTAAAACACTTAAAAATATTTTTATCGGAATGAACAAAAAAAGATGGCGTCTTCTCGTTGTTAAACGGACTCAGGCCGCGCCAACTTGCCCCCACCCTCTTCAACACAACGTACGGCGAAACCACGTCAAGGATGTTTACTTTATCCTTGATACTATCTATACATGTACGCTTAATAATCGCCATTTTTGGTAGAATTTTTTATTTCCTTGTGGAAAACGGATTTTTATCGATTGAAAGTGTTTTCCCCAACCCCCTCTTCAGAAAATGAGTTAGGCATTAAAAGTAAAATCTATCGATCTTGTTTTTAAGAAAGATACTCATTTTGTGAAGCAATTGGAACTTTTGTGTCATTATAGATTCAGCATAACACATAGTTAGTCAATTGAAAATCGAGTCATTTGTCCTATAGTAAGTTTAATTTCTATTGACAATGCCGCAACTTCCCCCAAGAAAAACCAATGATCCGGCCGAAAAAATTCAAAAAAGTTGTTCGACCCGATGGGATTAAGTTCATTCCTGTTATTTATAACCATCTTTTTGTATCAATAGATTTTCAGTTCACTATAAAACAGACAGCACCCCATTTGCGCGCAACAATCTCCTTTTCGGAAGGGGTCAGAAAAACGTCAGTTCAAGTTTCCGAGGAGGCGGGCAAGGTGAGAGCAAAGGAGCGTACATACGTACGTTACTGAGCTCGAATCCGTAGCCCAACACACTCGAAAACTTGAAATCACGTTTTTCTGTTTGGGGAAACCCTTTCTGGGGGACTATTGGTTTCCCCAACACTACTTGGAAAGAAGTTGAACCTTTTGCTCTACCTCGGGACGTTTTTTGTGATCAAGGGGGGCTAATTTTAAAAATTCTTTGTAAAGGGCAACCGCCTGCTCTTTGTCTTGTTTGATTTTTTCATATGCCCGAGCCGTCGCTAGCGTAATTTCAGGGTTTTGGGGAAACTTCTCTTTCGTCTCCTTAAGCTTTTGGGTCAACTGTTCGGGCTTTTCCGTTTTCTGAAGCAATTTTAGGCAGAAGAACGCATACTGCACATTTTGATCATCTGCATGCATAGCCTGTTGGATATCAAAGTGTGCTTTATCAAAGGCGTTTGTATTAAAATGAATCTGAGCTAAAAGGAACCAAAGATCTGCTGGTAGGGTCGACGAGGAGGAGGCAAGTTCATTCGCTAATTTTTCAGCGTCCGCATATAACTGTTGATCAAATAGTTGCCTTAACTTTACTGTTTTTAACTTTTCCTCCGATTGCTTAGCTAAGAGGACGGCTTGTTCTGCCTTTTCCTTTAATTTTTCAGCTTCTTCTTTTTCTCTTGCAATACGTTCATCTTCAGCCTGTTTTTTTGCAATTAATTCCTGCTCTAGCTTCTGCTTTGCAACACGTTCTTCTTCCAATTTTTTTTGGAGCAAGGCCTTCTCTTCTCCTTCTTTCTTTAGCTGAGCCTGCAATTGCAAATCTTTTTCCTCTAATTCTTTTCGCTCTTTCTCCAACCGAACCTCTTCCGCTTTCTGAGCCTTCCATTGGTTCAATTCTCGGCGCACCCCTACCAATGCAATTTTATCAATGCGATCGCCTTCAACCGAATCCAGTTCAGCCAATAACTTTTCGACTACAGGCCATTCCTTCCGCTGACACGCAATCTGAACCAAACCCAGCTTCCCTTGCTCTTTTCCATCAGACAATTCCGCAGCTTTCGCATACCAAAACTCCGCCTGGGCAACGTTATTCACTTCGAAAAACAAGTTTCCCATCTTGGCATAATCAAGCCCTGAAAGTTTTCCTTTGGGAAGAATGAAAAAATAAGCCTCAAGCGCCTTTTGATGATGCTTTAATAATGCCTCCGATTCGGCAACGCTTCGCCACGTATCGAAGTCATCCGGGAAAAACTTCAAATAGTAACAATAATTCTCAACGGCAGCCATCAGGTTATTATCCTCCTGATAAGCGCGAGCCGCATAAAGCGCATTTTCCTGATAAGAACCATCTAATTTGGAAATCCTCTCAAAAGTACTCGCGGCCAAAGAGAAATCTTTATGGGTCGAGTAAGCAAAAGCCAAAGCAATCAAAATCTCTGGTCTATTTGGGTACTCTAAAGACAACTCCTCAAGGAGTTCCAATGCTTGATTAACATGATCCTGCGCAATAAGTTGACTAGCATTATCAACCTCTTGATCTATTTTTTGCTTAATGCGTTCCTCTCGCCTCGTCTTACTAAAAAAATCACAACTACTAAATGTAAGGGCCAGGATAGCTACCACCATCCCCACAAAAAAAAGCCACTTAGAGCGCCAAAAGAATCTCATCATAAAGGAACTATAGTAAGTTCAATTCACATGACAATACTTGAATGGTGTATCGGTAGTTGAAAAAACCAACAGTCTCCCCAAAGCAGTTTTCCTCCCCCCTTCCGAAAGAGAGATTACTTGCGCATGGGATGTTTTTTTCAAATTCGTTTCTTGCCCAAAAGGAAAACACAAAGGAAGAGGTATTTTTATTTTATTAAGATTCAACGAACCGCTATTTACCTTAACCAGAAGTTGCATTGGAAAAACAAAAAATCCCATTAAGCAACTTTTTCCAAACCACTTTAAAAAGCAAGCTTATCTTGCAAAGGGAAGCTTTTGGGAAACCCATTTTGAGAGACCAATCAAAGTTTCTTAAGCTAAAAGAATAAAAATCGTGAACATTTCTTATTGACAATAAGGAAGAGTGGTTGTTTTCTTATTGTTCTTTAATTTTATGAAAATAGTCTCATCTATCAAGTCGTTGAAAAATCGCCATCCCGATTGTCAAGTAGTGCGTCGCAAGGGGCGTATTTATGTAATTTGTAAAACAAACCCACGTTTTAAAGTACGTCAAGGGTAGTTTAAGAGATAAGAGAGGAAGAGAGCCATGAAGAAAGATATTCATCCCGATTTTCACCCAGTCTGCTTTGTCGACGTATCTACTGGGAAGAAGTTTTTGACAAAATCCACCGTGCGTTCCAAGCAGGTAGAAAAGATTGATGGGGTTGACCATTTCGTCATCATTCGCGACGTAACTGCAGATTCCCACCCAGCCTATACTGGTGAGAAACGCTTCGTCGACTCCGAAGGCCGCGTTGAGAAATTCGATAAGAAATTCCGTCGCCGTCCAGGCAAGTAAGCCCATAGAAAAGTTTTATAAATTTCGGGGAAACCGCTTTTGGTCATCCAAAAGCGGTTTTCCCGAGCCCTTTCCGAAAAGACGATTGTTGCGCGGATATAAATTCCAAAAAAATTTATATCCGCGCAATTTTTTATAGTTAATTATTAACTATATCGCATTATCCGGGCGCAACCAGTTTTATAAAAGACAGGTAAAAATATTCTTTTAAAAAACGCTTGCCTTGGAAGAAGTAGGTGATTGATTAGTTAAATTCAAACGGGGGAGTAGCTCAGTGGATAGAGCAGCGGTCTTCTAAACCGAAGGTCGAGAGTTCGAGTCTCTCCTTCCCCGCCATTTTTAATGCTTTGGGAGCCATCGCGTGGAAGCCTTTTTTGAGAAACAGAGGAAGGTGGGCCCCAATAAAAACCCCTTTTCTTCACAAAAACAAGAAAAGATATCTGTCGCAAGAGTAAGATCCTTAAGCCCTTCACGTTTTGAATCTTCCGCTAGACAAAAGCCAGAAAAGCAGATTGGCTCATATAAAAAGCTGTTAACAATCTATGCAATAAAGGCATAAAGGCAACATTCTTTGCCCGAATTCGCAGCTCAATACACTCGAAACTTAAGATAACATATTTCAGCAGTGTCAATAGAAATTCAATTACTATAAGTATTTATGAGAGTTATACTTCTTATCCTTTTTCCTATAATTTTGTGGGCTCGAGATGTCCGTGTGGCAAGTTACAATGTTTGCAATTACTGTGCTTGCGATCGTTTCATTGAAAACAAATTTAGGGAAAACTTTCCTAAGCCCGAAGCTGAAAAAAAAATAGTGCAAGATATTATTTGTTCGGCTGACCCGGACGTGATTGCTCTACAGGAAATAGGAACAAAGCCTTACTTGGAAGAACTACAGAAGGATTTGGAACGAAAAGGGAAAAAATATCCCTTTTTAGCTCTAATGGAGGGAGAAGATAAGGTCCGCCACTTAGCTATATTGTCCCGAATTCCAATAAAAAGCACACTGTGCCATTCTGACTTAAGTTTTAGTTACTTTAAAACGCAACAAAAGCTCAAAAGGGGGTTGCTAGAAGTGACCTTTGAGACAGAGGGAAAAGAATGGCACTTATTTGTTGTGCATCTCAAAAGCCGGATATCAGAAAACAAAAAAGATCCGATTGCTACCGAATTCCGATCCAAAGAAGCGCAAGCCATTAGAGATCAAATAAAAAAACAAACCATAAAAAATTCCCTATTCATGATTGCCGGTGATTTCAATGACACCAAACAAAGCCGGCCTCTGTATTCTCTTCTAAAAATCAATCAAAAGGAATTTTGCAAATCGATCAATACTTACGATTCCCGGGGGGAAACTTGGACTTATTTTTATGCAAGGGCAGACACTTATTCTAGAACAGATTACCTCCTGGTTTCAAATGAGATGCTACAACTATCAAAGGACAAAAAAGGCGTCATTGCTGACCCAGAGAATGCAACAAAGGGAAGTGACCATCGTTTAATTTACACGGATTTTTCGTTTCCTTCGAAAAAGTAATTTTCGACCTTTGAGGAAGCCTATTTCCAGAAAAGGAGAAAATGTGCGCAACTAGTTTTTACAAAATTAATTACGCGTAAATGCAATCCATCATCTATTTTAAATTCAAAACTAACTTCTGTTGTAAAAATAAGGCTTTAGAAGGGTCCACCCTTTTTTTCCAAAAAATCAGGATTGAAAGGGAGGGAAAATAATGATTTAAATGAAAGCCTTTCAGTAAACGTTGAACTACAAACCTCAAAAACATAAAATATGGCAGTAAAAGTAGGAATAAATGGATTCGGCCGCATAGGTCGTTTAGTTTTTCGTGCAATCGTTGACCAAGGACTCCTAGGTCGCGATATCGAAGTTGTTGCGGTCAATGACCTTGTCCCCGCTGACAATTTGGCTTACCTCGTCAAATATGACTCCGTACAGGGTCGTTTCAATGGAACGGTGGAACACCAGGGAGAAGATACGCTTGTCGTAAATGGCCACAAGATTAAGTGCTTGGCTGTCAAAGAAGGCCCAGAAGCTTTACCATGGAAAGCATTAGGGGTAGACATTGTTGTTGAGTCAACAGGATTATTTACAGATGCGGATAAAGCAGCTGGCCATATCAAAGCAGGAGCCAAGAAGGTCATCATTTCGGCCCCAGCAAAAGGTGAATTGAAAACCGTTGTTATTGGAGTTAATGACCAGACATTAACAGCCAACGACCATATCGTCTCAAACGCTTCCTGCACAACAAACTGCCTCGCTCCAATCACCAAGGTTATCCTCGATAATTTTGGAATCGTCGAAGGCTTAATGACAACGATCCATAGTTACACAGCTACACAAAAAACGGTTGACGGTCCTTCTCGCAAAGACTGGAAGGGTGGCCGTACTGCAGCAACCAACATCATTCCTTCTTCCACTGGCGCTGCGAAAGCCGTCGGATTGGTACTACCTGCGGTAAAAGGAAAGATGACTGGAATGGCATTCCGCGTCCCAACCCCAACCGTATCAGTTGTCGACCTAACGGTTCGCACAGAAAAACCAACCTCTTATAAGGAAATCTGTCAGAAGATGAAAGAAGCATCCGAAACATCCCTCAAAGGAATTTTAGGATACACCGAAGACGAGGTCGTTTCATCGGATTTCATCCACGACAAGTTGTCCTCTATTTTCGATGCCGGTTCAGGAATCGAGCTTAATGACAAGTTCTTTAAACTCGTAAGCTGGTACGATAATGAGTGGGGCTACAGCAACCGCTGCGTCGAACTCATTGGGAAACTAGCTAAGTTTTTATAATCATTAGCTTCGAAATCTGCTTTGGACAACCCCAAAGCGTCAGAAAGCATTAGCTCTATTTTTCGCCTCAGTAGAATCGCTAGATTTGACTGAGGCGATATTTGTTTTTCTTGGAAAGCGCAAAAACCTGGACACTTCTAAAAACCCTATTTTTTGGAAAAAATGTTTTTTGAAAGAAAGGGTTGAGAGGGATCCCTCTGCGCGTAATTAATTTTTAAAAAATTAGTTACGCGCATAAGCTCCTTTTCGGAAGGGGTTCGGGGAAACCCATTTTGGGAGACTATTGGTTTCCCCGAAATTTTTAGAGCCTCCCTTTTCAACGTTTTTTCCGCGTAAAAAGAAAAGTTTTTCGCAAAAAACAAAGCCTTTTTTATCGACTAAAGGGGGATTTCGTACCATTTTTTATGGTTCAATGAATAATACAGCAATTTCTCCTACAAGAGCGGAAGACTATGCTGAATGGTTTCAGCAGGTCATTAAGGCTGCCGATTTGGCTGAAAACTCACCTGTGCGTGGGTGCATGGTCATCAAACCTTGGGGATATGCCATTTGGGAAAATTTTCAAAAAATTCTTGATAAGAAATTCAAGGATACAGGGCATAAAAATGCCTATTTCCCTCTTTTTATTCCTCTAAGTTTTTTAGAGAAGGAAGCTCAGCATGTTGAGGGTTTTGCAAAAGAATGTGCGGTAGTAACGCATTCTCGCCTACAGGCAGGGCCAGATGGAAAACTTCAGCCAGCATCTCCTCTCGAGGAACCGCTCATTGTTCGTCCAACGTCTGAGACCATTATTGGCGAGTCTTTTTCGAAATGGGTTCAGTCCTATCGTGACCTTCCCTTGCTTATTAATCAGTGGGCGAATGTAGTCCGTTGGGAGATGCGTACGCGTATGTTCCTCCGTACCACAGAATTCCTTTGGCAGGAAGGCCATACAGCTCACGCAACTAAAGAGGAAGCGTTGGAGGAAACCCGGCGTATGCTAGATATCTATGCAGAATTTGCAAAAAATTACATGGCTATGCCTGTCATTAAGGGAGAAAAAACGGCTGGCGAACGTTTCCCGGGAGCAGAGTCCACTTTCTGTGTCGAGGCTATGATGCAAGACCGTAAAGCTCTTCAGGCCGGAACTTCCCACTTCCTTGGACAGAATTTTGCTCATTCAAGTAACATTAAGTTCATTGACGAGAAGGGCCAGGAAGCCTTTGCTTGGACGACTTCTTGGGGTGTTTCCACTCGGTTAATTGGTGGTCTAATCATGACCCACTCCGATGACAATGGACTCATTCTCCCTCCAAAAATTGCTCCTTCACACATCGTAATTCTTCCTGTTGTACACAAAGAAGAAACCCGAACCCAAGTTCTAGATTACTGCCATTCCCTCAAACAGCAGTTGCAGTCCCAATTATTCGACGGACAACCTGTTCAAGTTGAACTAGATGCGCGAGACATGCGTGGTGGAGATAAATCTTGGTATTGGATAAAAAAAGGAATCCCTCTTCGCGTTGAAGTCGGCCCCCGCGACATCGCTAACGATTCCGTCTTCGTCGCCCGCAGAGACCGAGACCTTTCGAAAGTTTCGCAAAAACGTTCGGAATTCGTGGCAACCATTGCTCAACAACTGCAATCCATTCAGGACAGCCTCTTCTCCCGCGCAGATTCTTTCCGCCTCCAAAATACCCACAAAATCGATTCAAAAGACGACTTCTACGCGTTTTTCTCCCCCCAAAATCCCGACAAACCGGAAATCCACGGCGGCTTTGCCCTATCCCACTGGAGCGGCGACCCGTCTGTCGAAGAAC
>MIDO01000119.1:10800-12404 GCA_001831055.1 Verrucomicrobia bacterium GWC2_42_7
GCATCCCCCTCGAATCCACCCAAGAAGAAGGCAGATGCATCCTCTCCGGAAAACCAAGCAAACAACGCGTCATCTTCGCCAAATCTTATTAGGAAGCAGGAAGTGGGCTTTAAAGAAGATTCGGGGAAACTGCTTTTGGTCCTCAAAAGCGTTTCCCGAACCCTTTTCGAAAAAGAGATTATGCGCGTAGCTAATTTTTATAGTTATAGTTAAATGCATTGAGCATGGAGGCAAATTTTGTATTTGATACTAGATCCTTTCTATTCAATCTACTTAGGGATCAAAATCTGCAAGATTTTGATCGCTAAGTGATATCGTTTTTGTTTGGAGAGCGCGAGAACCTTCCTTTTCGCGAAAAAAGAAAGGTTCTCGCACCTTGTTTTCGAATATAACTACAACATTATCGAACATGAATTACCTTGGCATTGATTACGGGAGGAAGCGAATAGGGCTGAGTTTTGGCGACAATGACCTGAGGATCGCCGTGCCTATAACGCCCATTATTGTCCGATCTGATGCTGACACACTGATACAACTGCAACTAGTTATTAATCAACGAAAAGTAAACGAAATCATTATCGGGTATCCTTACAATTTGGATGGCAGTGTTAGTGATACCGCACGTGAAGTTGACCGATTTATATCGCTACTAGAAGCAAGATTTTCTCTCCCCGTCCACCGGATTGATGAACAGTTAACATCTTATCAGGCTTCCTCTTCAAATGACATTTTTCTAAAAAAATCCCAAAAATCTCTCAAAAAGCGAATCGAGAAACGACGCTCTGCCACCCTAGATTCCCAATCTGCCGCCCTTATTCTCCAAGATTTTCTCGACAACTTTGGCTGTTTTTAAGATGGAAGCCTCTAAAAACTGCGGGGAAACTGCTTTTGGTCACCCAAAAGCGGTTTCCCCGCAACCCCTTCCGAAAAGGAGGCAATCTGCGCTATAATAAGTTCTTGCAGAACTTGCTATAGCGCAGATATGGTACAACAAAAGCATTCTTCATTTTTTCAAAAATAGGGTTTTTAGAGGTGTCCAGTTTTTTCGGTATGAGCTTTCGACTATCAAGCTTTTAAAGCATACAGTAAAAGAGAAAGCGGAATCATTGCTAACAAATAGAAAAAGACCTACACTTATCAGCCCAGTCAAGTTCGAAGAATTTGATTGGGCCGATCACTAGTTTTTCTTTGGAAGGTTCCGGAAACTTTTCTTTTTTCTCAAAAAGAAAGGTTTCCGGATGTATCAACTTAACTTTACTATATGAATTCATATTATGATGTTGTTATAATTGGGGCGGGGGCATCTGGGTTGATGTGTGCGCTCGAAGCAGCCAAGCGGGGTCGATCGGTGGCTGTGGTGGATTCCTCTTCTCACTCGGGGCAGAAAATCCTTATTTCAGGGGGTGGGAGGTGTAATTTTACAAACAGGAATATATCAGCGGAGAATTACATTTCGACCAATCCACACTTTTGCCTTTCCGCGTTAAAGCGCTATACCTCGCAGGATTTTATTAGTCATTTGGAGCGTCACAGTGTTCAATTTCACGAACGCGAATTCGGCCGACTATTTTGCAATCAATCCGCACGGCAAATTGTAACTGCAT
>MIDO01000120.1 GCA_001831055.1 Verrucomicrobia bacterium GWC2_42_7
AAGAAGTAAGAGAGTCTTTTTTGAATTTTTTTAGGGGGAAGGGGCACACGATTGTGCCGTCTGCGTCACTGTTACCGACATCGCCCAATTTGTTATTTACGAATTCGGGCATGAATCAGTTTGTTCCCTACTTTTTGGGAGATCGGCCTGCGCCTTATAAGCGGGTAGCGGATACACAGAAATCGATTCGGGCAGGAGGCAAGCACAACGACCTTGAGGATGTGGGGTTTGATACCTATCACCACACCTTCTTTGAGATGTTGGGGAATTGGTCGTTTGGGGAATATTTTAAGCGCGAAGCGATCGAATGGGCTTGGGAATTGATTACAAAGGTATGGAAATTCCCTAAAAATCGTTTATATGCGACGGTTTATAAGCCAAATGAAGGAGATCCTGCTAACTTTGACCAAGAAGCTTACGATATTTGGTCAGAAATCTTTAGGCAAGAGGGCATGGATCCGGCGATACATATTCGCTATGGAGGGAAGAAAGACAATTTTTGGATGATGGGGGAGACAGGTCCCTGTGGTCCATGCAGTGAGTTGCACATGGATTTGACTCCGGAAGGGCGTTCCGAAGGTAAGCTTGTCAATGTGGATTCTCCCTATTGTATAGAAATTTGGAATTTAGTTTTTATCCAATTTAATGCGGAAGAAAATGGTTCGTTTCTTCCGTTGAAGGCAAAGCATGTGGATACAGGCATGGGATTTGAGCGTGTTTCTGGCATCATTGCTACTACCAAGAATTTTACGGATTTTTCCAACCCTCCCTCGAATTATAATAGCGATTTATTTGACGATGTTTTTAAAAAGATCACGGAGTTTTCGGGGATAAAGTACGGGGCGACGATGCCGAAAGATAGGAATTCGATGACTCAAGAAGAGCACCGAGATTGCACTTTCCGTGTTATTGGAGACCATGTTCGGACATTGACCTTTGCCATAGCAGACGGGATTTTACCTGGGAATGAGGGACGTAACTACGTTTTGCGTAGGATATTAAGAAGAGCTGTTCTTTTTGGAAAGAAACTCCAATTACCTCATGGGTTTTTCGTAAAACTTGCGGATTGTGTCATTGATAAAATGGGTTCCTTTTTCCCTGAGCTCATCGAGCAAAGGAAGACAATTTGTAAGGTGTTAGCCATTGAGGAAGAATCATTTGAGCGAACATTGGATCGCGGTCTTCAGTTACTAGAAAGAATTACGGCAGATAAAAAGGTCATTACGGGCGAAGAAGCTTTCACCTTATATGACACCTACGGTTTTCCAATAGATTTGACGCAAATTATTGCTAGAGAGCGATCTCTTTCGATTGACTTGCATGGCTTTGAGCAAGAAATGGAAAAACAACGCGAGCGAGCACGTTCGGCACAGAAAAAGAGTGTTATTTCCATTGCAGACGAAAACACTTCTGTTGAAAAAACGGTGTTTGTTGGGTACGATCAGAAAAATTTAGCAAATTACCCTGCCCGTTTGATGGGTACGCATGTAAATGGAGTACAAAAGCTTTTGATTTTCGACAAAACTCCTTTTTATGCGGAAATGGGTGGCCAAGTAGGCGATTCGGGTAAAGTCGAAGTTAAAGGACAGTGCTTTGTCATAAAAAATACCATAAAAGACGAAAAAGGGTGTTACTTACACGAAGTAGATGGAGATCTTGAACTAGAAATAGGCTCCCAGGTGTTACTATCTGTAGATGTTGAACGCAGACTAGCCATACAACGACACCATACAGCTACCCATATCCTTCACTGGGCCCTACGGAAAATTTTAGGAACCCACGTCCGCCAATCTGGATCCCTTGTAACGCCCGATACTTTGCGTTTTGACTTTTCCCATTTTGAAGGATTAACACCACAAATTCTTCGCGAGGTAGAAAAATTGAGCAATCGCTGCGTCTTGGAAAACATCAACTTGGTCAACAAGGAGGTCGCTTTTGAAGAAAAACCCGCAAACTGCATTGCCTTTTTTGAGGAAAAATACGGTGCAAAGGTCAGGATGGTCGATATTGGTGGTTTTTCCGTAGAACTCTGTGGCGGAACGCACGTAAAGGCTACAGGCGATATCGGTTTTATAAAAATTCGCAGCGAATCAGCCATTGCAGCGGGTGTACGAAGAATAGAAGCAGTTGCCGGCGAAAGCGCAATGGAACTCGCATTCCAAAGCATAGACCGAGTGAAACAGTTAGCCGACAAAATCGGTTGCAGGACAGAAGACCTTGAACAAAGGGTTGACCAATTACGTCAAAAGAACAGTGACCTCGAGAAACAACTACGTGGATTCGAACAAAAAAATGTTGCAGGCCAAATAGATGGATTGTTGACACATGCTGTTGAGTCCGATGGATTAAAATGGGTCGTTGGAGAGGTAAGTGTTCCAAATGCAGCCGACATGCGGGGCCTCTGTTCTCAGCTCATCGCTCGTATCCATAATGGCGTCGTCGTATTGGGGGCCGATATCGAAGGCAAGGCTGCCGTAGCTGCTCTGTGCTCCGATGAGGCCATCAAAAAAGGTCACAATGCCGGGCAACTGGTCAAAGAAATTACAGAAAAGCTCGGAGGTAAAGGCGGGGGTAAACCCGACTTCGCCATGGGCGGCGGTAAAGATATTTCTCAATTGCCAAGTGTTTTATCTAAGGTAGTAAGGTAGTTAAAGGCTGGAGGAACTGCTTTTGGTCACCCAAAAGCGTTCCCCCAAGCCCCCTCCGAAAAGGAGATTGTTGCGCGGAATTAAAATCTACCGATTTTATTTACGCGCAAGAGGTGAAATGTATCGGTATGGCAAATTTAATTTCTATTTCCCCCCCAAACATTTCAAAGGAAACATAATCATGACAAATGAATATCTGATACATATCATTGGGACACTGGGTAGCATCATTACTTCAGTGCAATTTATACCACAAGTGTATAAAACCTATAAGAGCCGTTCGGCAAGGGACATCTCAGCTTTGTCGTTCGTTATGTGCCTAATGGGTTGCGCCTCATGGTTTTCTTACGGATTACTCCTCCATTCTCCCCATCTTATCGTCACTAACATCTTCGTAGCAATGCTAGCAGGAATGTTATTGGCAGCAAAGTTCTTATTTAAATAAAAACGTTATTTCAAATTTGGAGTGTGTTGGACACCGGACTTGAGCATGACGTTCGGGCAGCATTAGTTATAGATTTTATGATAATAGGATCTCCATTATTTAATCTCTGTGACACCGGCAAAGCGAGTTTTGCCGCTTCAACTATGTAGTAATGAAATTTGCCAACGTCTCTGTACCCAAGGTAATATAGTAGAACGCATTGAAAAGGAATACAGTATTTTGTTTTGGGGCACTTCCCATCCATCGCCCAACATACTCAAAAACTGAATAGATGCTGTCTGTCACGAAACCCTTCTTCTCCTCAGAAAGAAGGGTTCCCTCGTATCTATTCTCTATGCTATTAACTATATAAAAGATGCTGTTAGAAAGCATCCCAATCTCCAGGTTGAAAATAGGGGCATAAGATTCAACCTGTTATTATAAAATGGAGCGATGCAAAAAAATCCCTTCAAATTCGCGGTTGCTATAATAAAAAAAGGGGGTGATTAGCTTTATTGCATAAAGCCACAAGAACTTTCCCTTGAATTTTTGCTTGAATTTGTCAATGGTCCATGCAAACGTCCTGAGGAGCATAACTCTTATATTTGCATAGATTCTGCAGATATTTACGTATTTTTATAATAAACAGAACATATTAATGTTAAAAGTGATGAATAGAATGAGACCAATTTTGCTAACGATAATACTGGTGTTGTTAGAATCCAATCTTTACGGTACCTGTACCCGGCTTATTGATGATCTTAAACGCGTCCAAGAATCATATAAGATTACAAAAAATCTATCGAAAGAAAATACTCTAATTTTAAAGAAGACGTTTGACGAGTTAGAGGATGTCGTTCTGGAACAAGAAGAAAAGGATGATTTAAGTAAATTGGCTGACATTCTCTTAAGTCTATTGGAAGGATGTAAAGACAAAGACCTTTTCAATCCATATTCAAATCCAGATAGGGATCCAGATCTCCTTCGTCCTTTAATGAAAAAAGATGATAATTGGTTGCATGCAAAAATCATTAATACGCTAACTAAATTTATTTCGCATGTTGATGGGTTATATCAAAAACTTTCCTCGTGCCTGCGGTTTTTTCTAAATAAATCTTACCATGAGATTGGAGATAAGGAAACTTATATTAAAGCGATCATTTCTCTTTCTAAAAAAGGAACTAGTAATGATCAGCAAAAAGTATTTGAGTGGTTTTTAACCCAACTCGCTGAAGGCAAACAACAATGGGATGGGTTAATGGATTCCTTTTTGGAGGAGAACGATGCTAATTACCCTCAGATGTTTGAATTTTTAATCCGTATCTTAGATCAACGAAGCCATGACAGGAAGTGGCAAAAAAACACTGTATATATGATGGTTAAGTTATTTGACCGGATCAGCGATCATGGAGAAGCGAAAGATAATTTAGCTCAAGGTATTTTCAATAAGTTAATCAAGCCATTAAAAGATCATAAGAATTTATATATTCGCGAAAGCTTGTCAGAGTTTTTAGAGCGGATAGAAGGACTTAAAACAGATAGAATAGCCTTATTGCTAGAATTAAAAAAAGATAAAGAATCCGAAGTACAACGTTTTGCGAAAATAGCGTTATCAAAAATCAATAGGGAACAGGAGGGAGAACAGCCTAAAGAAGGGGAAAGCGAGAAGAACTTTGAAGGAAGTATAGTCAAAACAGGGAAAAAGAGCAAAAAAGATTCTATAGTACTTCCCTATCAAGAAGAATTTGCGTTTTTTAAAAGATTATTAACAGACCCAAGCAACAAAAAAAATAATAATTTGCTGATTAGGAACCTGAATAGTCACAATCCTTTGATTTCTAGATATGCTTGGGATATTTTTTATAAAAGATATTATAAGCAGGGGTCATTTGAACAGAAAAAACATTGGATCTGCCTTTTAGGGAAGGCATTAAATGAGCCTTCTTTGAACTTAGTAAATTGTGTGAGTGATCATATTGAGGAGTTTGTAAAAGAGCCTGAATTTGTAGAAAAAGCTGCATCGGGGATATTATCTTCCTTAAGAAATGGAATCACCAGTAGAGAATTGATCAATCTATTTTATCATATTGTATCAAAAAAGGCTCCAAGTGAAATTATCGATAGTTTTCTCGTCATCTTTGAGGCATCAATCGCTCCAGAATCCAAATTAGATAAAGAACTAAAACAATATCTTTTGTCGACAGTTACTTTATTAAACCTTTCATCAAAGCAGCAAAACCGCTTAGTTTCTATACTCGTTCGTATATTTAACAATAAATTTGATGAGAGATGTCTATTTATTGCTGGAGAGCACCTATGTGAGATTATTAGACATAAAAATAAGCTAAAAGATATTTCAAAAGAACTAATTATTGAGCTTGGTAAAATTGATATCAATTCAAAAAGACAAGATACTATCGCATATATACTTCAGTTTATGTTATTCATAATTAGTCAGGATGGAGGAGGGTCTCTGGGCACTGAAGCTGCCACTTTCTTGTGCTCTGTGTTGGAAAGGTCTAAAGATTTTTCACATGCCATCTTAATAGATGAAGGCTTAACCTCTTACAACTTAAGTGAATTAGCTGTCATAGCTGAATTGAAGAAATGTGTTTGTTCTTATTTCCATTCTCATCAGTACGGACCAGCATGGTCGGAGTATTTAGGGAAGAACTATGAGTCCTCTTTGTCTGCTATCGATAGTAGGCTAGAACAAGAGGAAAAAAAAGAAGAAGAAGGTCTAGGGCTTGGAGTTCTTTATTATATAAAAGCGTTAAATCAGCTAGCCCTCGGTAGCATTGACGAAGCCTGTTTATCATTAGCAGAATGCGAAGAGATGTCGTATAATGAATCCTTCACTGATTTTCTTTCAGGGGAAATTAAATTTTATCAAAATAACTTCGGTGAAGCCGTAGACTTTTATAAAAAAGTTGCTACTGGCTATCCTTTTTACCTGAAAGGGCTTTTAAGACTAAATGAAACCTATTACAATCTAGGAGATTACTATGCTGAACAAGAATGTCTAAAGACGATTCAACGATTAAACCCTCGTTACGATCCACCTCATCGATTGTCCCAGAAAATAGAAGAGAGTTTTTATCCTTTCAAAACCGAGATCAAGGATCTCGAGGAAAATCTCGAAGATTTTATAAAAGTGAGTCTGGAAAAATTATCAAAGATTGAACAAGGTCAGGATGAAGATCTAGTTAGAGGGAGCATAAAAACTGATTTCCTTGAGCTAAAAAACGAAGTTGAAAAAGTTTTTGGAGAAAAAATCAATCAATCTATACTTATTAAAGAAATTTCTTGGGATGACCTTCTTAAATATCCAAAAGAATTTGTTAAACATATGAGGAGCATCCTTGAGGAAATCATAACCCAAAAAATACCAAATGAATATCACGCTAATTATCAATGTATTAAAGATAGATTTTCTTATATGACGAATCTTGAATGTCAGGTTGTTGATGCGTTTAAAGATGCTTTCCCTGAAATTACATTACAATTTTTACAGTCGCATGCAGGTAGGGTTCTAACCGCCTATGAATTTGTAAATGAATTTGCATTGAAGAACACAGTTAGAGGAGGGTATGCCTTAGGATTGAGTAAAGATGCGTCCGAAGCTTATAATACATTAATCAATTTATTGGGCTTAGAGCATTGGGACGTTTCCTATTACAAATTAAATGTAGAGCCAGATGGAAATTACACCGCGGTCTATTTGACAAAAATGATGGAGGAAAATAAACCAATTGTCTTTTTTGTTCCTATCTTAACTAAGGATGGTGGAGTTACAAAAAATGAAGTGCTGTTTTTTATTAACAAAATGAAAGAACTTGGAAAAGTTGAAAACTTGATTTTAGTGTTTGGCGCATATGATATTTTCCCTTTATATATTTCAAAAAAAGAAGCAGGGAAAAAATGTTTATCCAAGAATCCCTTTAAATTAAAGGCAAAATACTTGGCTGACATACTAAGAGATGAAAGCAGATGCTATGACCGCATGTTGAGCGATTTCTTTCAAAATATATTAATAACGCGTATCAAGATTAACTTAATAGACAATGTCCCAGACAAGGAGGAGATCCCAAAAGATGACCACTACAATGAAAATAACGTTTATTTGATCATTTTCTTTCTGGGGAAAAAACATTCCGCTTTGTTTTAGAAAATATTATGAAAACATTTTCTGAGGGAAGCAGCCTTTCTTTGTTTTTATTAGAGAATCTATTATTTACTGATTTCCCGTGGATCGGGTCTAGGTTTCAGCCCTCTAAAGATGACCTTCCCTGTCTAGAAAACTTGAAGGGCTTGATTGAGAATGCCATAAAGAAACTGGAGTCTGATATTATGAAGGAGTCCCAGAAAGTCTTCTATCCACGTCTTCAGGATTTTTTAAAAAATTTAGAAAATTTAATCCAAGAAATTGATGAAAACATAAGGTGGGTTACTGAAACTGGAAGCCTATTTTTATCCTGTCCAGTGTAGTAAAACGCATTGAAACTGAATACAGTCTTTTGTTTTGGGGAGACTTCTCATCCATCGCACAATAAAACCGTAAGATTTTGATTGTGCGTTTATTAAAAGTGCTTCCTGAAAAGGCTCAGAAAGCATTCTTCTCCTCAGAAAGAAGTGTTTCCGCGTATCTATTCAATGCTATTTGCTATAATAGGCAATCTTCTATAGCGAAGGGAACTATAGAGGGTTTGCTTTGAGATTTTGTAGCTTCCTAGCGATTTCATTGACTGTCAGGGGACCTTCTCTGTAGAGTGCTTGGGCAAGGGCAAGCAGTGGTTTTTGCCTTTCTCGAATGAGGTCTCGCTCAAAGTCGGACAACGATGCAAATATATTCAAAATCAAAACTGAAACCAGTCATCTGATTTTCTCTTGTCTGGATCTATACCACTAACTCCATCACGATAAATCACACCGAGGCGCTTACAGGCGCTTGAATGTCCCTGTTCTGCAGTCAATTCAATGGACGATCCATCCTCTAGCATCTAGAGAAATTCCCCGACCCTCAATATAGCAAATCCCTAATAAATACAGGGACTCTGAACCACCTAAGTCAACCCCCTTTTTAAGATATAGAATTGCTTCATCTTATTTATGTTCATCGAAGGAAGCTTCACCTAAATTTGCAATCGCCCTTGGGTTTCCCTGCCTTGCAGCCAATTCAAATAGACGAATTCCTTCGACACTATCTTGTATAACGCCCCATCCGTTAATGTAGCAAAGCCCTAGTCCAAACTGAGCCTCTGAATCGCCTAATTCCGCCCCTCTTTTTAGATACGGAATAGCTTCAGCATATTTGTGTTCATTGGATAAAATCGTGCCCAAATTTGCAATCGCCTTTGGGTGTCCCTGTTCTGCAGCTAACTTAAATAGACGAATTCCTTCGGCACTATCTTGCATAACGCCCCATCCGTTAATGTAGCAAAGCCCTAAGGAGTTCAGAGACTCTGATTGGCCTAATTCCGCCCCTCTTTTTAGATACGGAATAGCTTCAGCATATTTGTGTTCATTGGATAAAACTGCGCCCAAATTTGCAATCGCCCTTGAGTGTCCCTGTCTTGCAGCCAGTTCAAATAGACGAATTCCTTCGGCACTATCTTGCATAACGCCCAATCCTTTAATATAGCAAACCCCTAAGGAGTTCAGAGCTTCTGATTGGCCTAATTCCACCCCTCTTTTTAGATACGGGATGGCTTCAGTATATTTGTGCTCATTGTATAAAGCTACACCCAAGTTCCCAATAGCCTTTGGGTGTCCCTGTCTTGCAGCCAGTTCAAATAGACGAATTCCTTCGGCTCTATCTTGCATAACGCCCCATCCTTTAATATAGCAAACCCCTAATAAGTACAGGGACTCTGAATCGCCTAGCTCAGCCACTCTTTTTAGATACGGAATGGCTTCAGCATATTTGTCTTCATTGTAGAAAACTGCGCCCAAAGTTGCAATGGCCCTTGGGTTTCCCTGTCTTGCAGCCAGTTCAAATAAACGAATTCCTTCGGCACTATCTTGCATAACGCCCCATCCTTTAATGTAGCAAAGTCCTAGTCCAAACTGAGCCTCTGAATCGCCTAATTCCGCCCCTTTCTGAAGATACGGAACGGCTTCAGCATATTTGTCTTCATTGGATAAAATTGTGCCCAAATTTGCAATCGCCCTTGAGTGTCCCTGTCTTGCAGCCAATTCAAATAGACGAATTCCTTCGACACTATCTTGCATAACACCCCATCCTTTAATGTAACAAAGCCCTAATAAGTTCTGGGACTCTGAATCGCCTAATTCAGCCCCCTTTTTAAGGTACGGGATCGCTTCATCATATTTGCCTTCATTGAAAAAACGTATTCCTAAACTTGTAGGGGCTCGCATGTCTTCTTTTCCCTGAGCATTAGAAGAAGTTAATATTCCACTGGCTTCCATTGCAGCAATGAATTGATCTCTATCCATATTTACTTCAAGGAATAATGGTTCCCTTAATTGAATACCATTAAAACTGGAACCTCCCGAAAAACTTATGCTTTTCCCGCCTCTAATTCCTCCAATGGCAACAAAAGTATCTCCGTGAACAACGGTTCCAATTTTTGTGTTAAATTCCTCATGCCAAGCAAAGGCATTGCTGGTAAAAAACAACAATGCGAGTAAAGCTACTTTTCTTAACGTGATCATGTCATTATTCCTTTCTAAATAAGTTTCTTATTGTTTCAGCTACACCGATAACTATAACTTTGGGTCACCACCATAATTATTTTTTACATCTTGTCACGTTTTTTATTTCCTCGTCAAACAAAGTAACTCTATGTCACTATACTAAATAAACCGAGCAAAAGGATTCTTTCGCTGAACTACTTTTCAACCCTTCCATTTAGACTTTATATCTGAACCAGTAACCATATTATTAAGAATATAGCAACTCTGAAAAATGCGCTGACAGCTCAGCTAATGGTAGCGTAATCAGTTTATCTTTAATCTCATATTTACGGGTTCCCTGGATATCCAATACAAAGATGATCAAGAGCAATGTCTTTCATTGCAACAGTCATTGAACGAGTTGATTGAGGTGAATCTGAATACCTAAATTCAATCCCAACTCGTTTATTTTTTATACTAAAAATAGGTCAATTTGAGTGCGTTGGACTACGGACTCACCTTCGGTCACGTAGGTATATACGCTCCCTCATTGCTCCCATTGCCCGCCTTCTCGAAAATTGAACTGATGATTTTCTTAGGGATCATAGGAAATGGCAAAGTTTTTTTCGCGAAAGCAAAACTCCTTTTTGGCGGGGGTGCTGGGAAACGCTTTTGGGTGACCAAAAGTAGTTTCCCCGCAGTTTTTGGAGGCCTCCATTTTTTTGGGAAGGGACCAAAAGCGG
>MIDO01000121.1 GCA_001831055.1 Verrucomicrobia bacterium GWC2_42_7
GAACACCATTCCAATATTGTCCCGTGGATGATGATCTGCGAACAAACCGGTGCAAAAGTGGTTCCTGTTCCCATAACCGATGCTTGCGAAATAGACCTCGAAGCGATGCAGCGGTTGTTAAACCCTCGCACGCGCATGGTTGCAGTAGCACATATTTCTAATGCCATCGGAACCGTTCATCCCGTTAAAGAGATCATTAAGCTGGCCCATGACCAAAAAATCCCCGTGCTGATCGATGCCGCGCACTCTATTGCGCATGATTCCATCAATGTCCAAGAGTGGGATTGCGATTTTCTCGTGGGATCTGGTCATAAGTGCTATGGACCAACGGGGATCGGCTACGTTTATGCCAAATCCTCAATGTGGGAAGTCTTGCCTCCCTACCAGGGAGGCGGTAGCATGATTGAGCGCGTGTCCTTTGAACGCGTCACTTTTCGCGATTTTCCCGAACGCTATGAGGCCGGAACGCCACACATCGCCGGTGCTATCGCGTTGGGCGCTGCCATCGATTTTATCAACCAGTTCCGCATGGATGACATTGTTGCTCACGAGCAATCACTGCTGGATTACGCCATCAATCAGTTTTCTCAGATGGATGAAATTAAATTGTTGGGGTCTCCCAAGAAAAGAAGTTGTGGGTTTTCGTTTCTCGTAAAAAATATTCATCCGCACGATATTGCCACTTCCCTGAATCAAGATGGGATTGCTATTCGGGCCGGACACCACTGCTGCCAGCCTCTTATGAAGCGGCTAGGGGTTCCGGGCACTAATCGCGTCTCCTTCGCCATCTATAATACAAAGGAAGAAATAGATATTTTGGTCGCGTCGCTAAAGAAAATCCTAAAAATATTTGCTTAATGGACTCTCTAAAGGAACTTTATCAAGAAATTATCCTCGAACACAATAAACACCCTCGCAATGCCCACAAAATGGAGTGTCCGACCTGCTCCGCTGAAGGGGTCAATCCCCTCTGCGGCGACGAGGTGATTGTCTTTGTGAAACTCGACGGAGACACCATTACCGATGTCAGTTTTTTAGGGCAAGGCTGCGCCATTTCCCAGGCGTCCGCTTCTCTCATGACCCTTGCTATCAAAGGGAAAACAATCGAAGAAGCTCAAAAACAAACTAGCATCGTTTTTGAATTGCTAACTAATGACATCCTCTCTCCCTCCGAGCTCGACAAACTCGGCGACCTCGTCGCCCTATCCGGTGTCCGCCAGTTTCCCGCTAGGATAAAATGCGCTACCCTTGCTTGGCATTCACTTGAGTCCGCTTTAAGAAAGGTGTTAGTTTAAGTTTTGGGTTCGTTGGGCTACGGATTCGCATTTCGGTTACGTATTGCTGAAAAATGTTATTTCAACTTTTGAGTGTGTTGGACATCGGATTCACACTCGGTCACGTACGTATGTACGCTCCCTCGTGTTCACCTCGTCCGCCTTCTCCAAATGTTGAACTAATACTTTTCAGCGCAGGTTTATTATATAAAAATCTCACCTTGCCGGCCTGCTCGAAAAACAGAACTGACGTTTTTCTGACTTCTTTTACCAGGAAAGGAGATTGTTGCGCTGGAGTAAATTTTTAAAAATTTTACTTCTGCGCAAGGCCTTTTTTGTCGAAGGGGGCTTGGTGAAGAGTTGCCGAGGGGGCATTTATAGTTATTGTAAAATATGATAACCCAGTTTCGTCGCCTTTTTACGGATATTAGTAATAAAAGAGAAGAGTTTATCCTATCGCCTAATCAAAATCGTAAGATTTTGATTGGGCGATCGTTAGTTTTTCTTTGGAAGGTTCCGGAAACCTTTCTTTTTTCTCAAAAAGAAAGGTTTCCGGATGTATCAAAGTAACCACCACATATGAAAAGAAGTTTTGATAAGATTTTAGAGGGGTATAAGGCTTTCAGGGAGAGATATGCAGGGGGGGATGGATCTGTGATGACTAATCTTTCTCAGTATGGGCAGCAGCCACAGATTATGGTTATTGCCTGTTGCGATTCCAGGGTAGATCCTGCCTTGATCCTACAATGCGACCCTGGTGATTTATTCGTTATCCGCAACGTCGCAAACATTGTACCTCCCTATGAAAAGGATAATCTGCATCATGGAACAAGTGCGGCTTTGGAGTTTGGAATCAAGGTGTTAAATGTAAAGCACTTGATTTTATTGGGTCATAGTCAATGCGGCGGGATATCGGCATTGTTAAATAGTAAATTGGAACAAGATGATTTTATAACCAATTGGGTGAACATAGTAAAAATGCCCAATACAGATATAAATAAGGATATCGATACTTATGCCAAGCTGGCGCTTAATCAATCTTTTCAAAATTGTTTAACTTTTCCATGGATTTATGAAAAAGTTATACAAAAGGAACTCATGATTCATTTATGGTTTTTTGATATTAAAACAGGAACCATTTTTACGCATGACAACGATAAAAAGGAGTACGATTCATTGGTTTTATGAAAAATGGGAATAGAATCAATAAAAGTGGTTACAAAAACCAACCCCTTGGCGCGCAAAAAGACGTAGCCTTTTTCGCGCACTATCGTTTCTCTTTGGGAAGCGGGAAAACCTTTCTTTTTGCGCAAAAAGAAAGGTTTTCGCACCTTGTCAATTCTTAGATTGCCTAGGCTATATTTTACTAAATCTATCCCTTAATAGTTTTCATTGTATTTTGAGGATCTCTTGTGCTTAATACAATGATTCTTTCTTTATCTGCGACCACTTGATCTTTATGCCATTTTGTTAGGAAGGGCTTAACAAAAGAAAAGCTTTCGTGTTGTATCCATTCATTGCAATTTCCTATAATACAAATGGCTTCTTTAGCTCTTGTTAGAGCAACATTCAAAAAATTTACTTTTTTTCCCCCGGCCCATTTTTGTGCTTCTTTTTTTCCTTGTGCCCCTAATACAAAAATAACTAATCGACTTTCCTTTCCTTGGAATTTATGGACTGTTCCTATGTTTATACTTTTTAACGTCTTGTCGATAAATTGTTTAAATTGTTTTTGGCGTTCTTTTTCCGAGATAGGATGGGATGAAGGTTGGAGTTTAAAGCCAAACAGTGCTATTTCGCCACTTATTAATGCCTTCAATTGTCTTCGAAGTTCAGTAGCTACTTCCCTGAATGGAGTTAAGATAAACACATGACCGCGAAGCTCGTTGTATTGCAGATAAATCTCTTTGATTAAGGACATTGCCATCTCTATTTCCGCATCGCATACTTTCGATTTCAAATTGTAATCTGTTTTGACGTCAACCCACACCGAATGGCCTTGCAATTTATCGTCTTTGCCCTCTCGGTCAAAAATCATCTTATCTTCATAGGCGAGTTTGTTGGAAATCTTAAATATAGGATTTTTGCATCTCTTATGAACGAATAAAGGGATCCCTACTTCTTGCCCATTGATACGTCCAAAATAAGGGCTCGCTCTATCCATCAAGGTTTGGATGGATGTAGTGTCTTTAAAGATAGACTCATCGATATGATAGCTCTTGTAGATTAATTTTACTAAATTGGATGGGATTGTAACAATGGGCTCAAGTTGCATGGGATCTCCAAGTGAAATAACATGTTTGGCTTTAGAGATAGCCTCTACAACCGACTGTGGATTTCCTTGTCCCGCCTCATCGATCAACAAATAGCCTAGGAATGCTGTCTTAGTATTGCGGAGTATATTGGCTGCAGAAGCAAAAGTGGTAGACAATACTGGAATTATCAAAAATAAACATGCCAATCTTTCTTCTGCATTTTTAATAGAGTTGCTTTTTTTTAAAAAGGAAATGATTTCTTTTCCATTTTTTTTGATTTCAGAAGAAGCTCCATTTAATAATAGATAATGAAGATGAACAGCTTCCTTAAATAATTGCTCTCTCAATCTGGATATTTTTTTGTTTTCCCAAGGAATTGTTTTATAAGGATGTTCTTTGTTCCGATTGAAAAATGCATCATTGATAAAACTATTAGGATTGTTTGGCTTATATAAATCCGCCTCAAGTTTTGCCCCATTTGCTCCATGAAGACCATTTAAGAATGTTTGCCCCTTTATTTCATATTCAATCAACTCCTTTATTCCTTTAAAATTGCTTTTTGCCTTTTCCCATGCGTCTGTACTAAATTTTTTTTTATTTAATGGTTCTCCAATGCTCTTATCAAAACCACATAAGCTTTCTATAATCTCAGCAACACATTGCCTGTTTTCCCTTTTACCGAGAGGAGCAGAGATCAGTCCCCAGCATTCTTCTTTTGTTCCATTTTTTTTAGCAAGAGAGGAATCGTTGCAGTCTTTTTTTTCGCCATTTACCTTTTCTTTTAAATTAGGTTTCTTCTTAGGGTTACCACCCTTTATCATGTACTCGGCGTATTCCCTAAGATACTCTAGGTCGCAACAACAATGACTTTGCATCAAAGGGAGCTTTTTTGTTATATTTTCGACAGCTTCGTTCGAGTTAGCAACGATAAGCATTTCAAAACCTTTTAATGAATCAATTAGCCTATAAAAATCACTGTTGCCTTCGAGATTATCCTGGTTTTTAGTAAAAGCGTCGCTCGGATTATTTAAATTCGAAATGACTTCTGCGCGTCTCACGATGATGTCTGCAATAACATCGTTTAATAAGGTCGTTTTTCCTGTTCCAGGAGGTCCATTTACCGATAACATCCCTGTGTCTCCCATTTCTCTGACAGCGTTTACTGTTGCTTGTTGCATCAGATTTAATGGTTGGCTATCTGGCCATTTTCCCAGGGGCATTTTAGTCGGAGCCAGCAATTTGATCAAATTATCTCTCCCTTCCTTTTCCTCAATACACAGGGGCTTCCTTTCTGAGGCCGAAATTCCTTGTTTAAGATATGCTTTTAAAAGGGGAGACGCATTTTTATCCTGTAATGCGTTCTTTGTTCTGGTTATTACATCTGAATAAAAGCTATTTATCATCCAAGGATAAATCTCACCAGTATCCGTTTCATTGTCTTCGTGCGAAGCTGACATAGCTACTATGAAATAAGGGGGCTTAATGAGTTTCGATTCCCCGAGTTTTTGTTCTAATTTGGGTTCCTCTTTAATAAAGTGTTCTATTTCATCTAAATCCAAGAACCTTCTTATGCTTTCGTAAAGAGTATTCAGGTTATCCTGCGTCAACCTGCCCTTTACGATGTTATGCATTTTGTTCTTTAGGGCAGATTCCAATGATTTTTTTTCTTTATCCCAAGTTTCTAAGGAAAAGTTACTCATTCGTGTAACATACTTTTTCCACAAAAGGGAACTATCGTATTTTATCTCTTTACATTCTTTTTCTCCAGGGAACCTTTTTTGAATAACAATTTGTTGGAATATTTTTGCCAAATTTGTCCCTATCCTTGCTAGCTTCCATAGAGCTGCATTTTTAGAGAGTTTTTTGATCACTTTGTTATATTGGATAAGTTTGACTAGACCCCAGGCTAAACTTGATATGACAATAGGAAAACCCTGCGGAAATTGTGTATTGTCTATATGTCCATTCTCATCAACAATAATTTCAGCCAATACGCAAGAGTTGTAGGAGAATAGTCGGTTCTCTCCCTCTTCTTTGTAAATGCATTCTAATATCCTATTTATGGAGTCCAAATCTAACGTCCCAAGCGGAATCCGATAATAAACGCTTTTTTCCTCTGTGGTCTTCTCCTTCTCTTTCTTTTCCTCTTGCTCCGCCTTCCTTTTCTCAAAAATATCTTCCAGTTTTTGCTTATTGTTTTGGTTGTCATTTGACTTATCAGGAAGCAAAATGACGTCCAGGTCCCCTTTATTACTTTGTTTTTCAGCTTGTTTTTCAGCTTGTTTGCAAGCATCTTGCCATTTCCCTTGAGCTAATGACAGCACCTCCAATGTTGTCCAGGCATTCAAAATCGACTTGTAGTGATTGTCTTTCCCTAAAAATCTATCAAACATTTATAGGAAAATATAAGCTTATACTCTCAAGACAATAATATAGTGTGGTTGATTCTAACACGAATGTTGGGGGGCCAAAAGCCGTTTCCCCGACATTTACTTTTCTAAGAATTTGGAGCAGAGGAAGTAGAAAAAAGAGTCTTTTGTGCCGATGGTCTCAATGAGGGAAAGGGTTTTTTGAATGAGAAGGTGGGCTTTTTTACGGGACTCTGCTAGTCCAAAGAGGGTAGGGTAGGTGATTTTTTTGTTTTTTGCATCGATTCCTGTGGGTTTTCCCATGAGGGAGGGGTCGCCTTCAACATCAAGGATGTCGTCTAGGATTTGGAAGGCTAGGCCTAATGAAATACCAGCCTCGTGGCCCTTTTCCCGAATAGGGAGGTCATTGTTCCCGAGTGCGAGTCCCATGGAAATACTTGCAGCGAAAAGAGCAGCCGTTTTGTTTTGGTGGATGAATGCTAGCCTTTGTTCATCGATGGGCAGTTTGTCCCCCAAAATGTCTTCCATTTGTCCTCCTATAAGTTGTTCGCTGCCAGCAGCTTCGCTGAGTTTAAGTACAAGAAGGTTTGCAATTTCAGGATAAGGTTGATAGGCGCGAGCGAGTAAATGAAATGCATAGGTAAGCAGGGCATCGCCAGCTAGAAGTGCTGTGGGTTCGTCAAATTTCTTATGACAAGAGGGCTGGTTACGCCGTAAATCGCTGTTGTCGATTGCAGGAAGATCATCGTGGATAAGGGAATAGCTATGAAGGCATTCAACCCCGACGGCAGCTGGCAAAGGGTCAATTTCGGGACGTGGATTGACTTCAGCAGCTGCTAGCAATAAAAGAGGGCGCAAGCGCTTTCCCGAACTCATTGAATAGCGCATTGCCTTATGTAGCTCAATTGGGCGCGTTGATGCTGCCGGCAACCACTTATCGATGGCGGTTTCAATTGAATAAAGTTTGCTTTTTAGTGTTGATTCGTGATTCATCAGTGAATTTAATTTAAAAAGAGCATTTATTAAGCAAAATTGAGAACAGGTGTATAAGTCGTATGCCTGGTAGATTGATTGTTTTGCCAAACAGAGTAGTTTAACTTAAAATAGTGTTTGTATGACAGGGATAATGGAAATAGTAAGAAGAATGAGGCGTGATGAGTCATTTGTAAAGAAAATGGCTATCGGGTGTGGAATAACCTTTGTTCCGATCCTCAATATTTTTGCTTTTGGTTTCTTGTTTCAAGTTGCAAAGCAAGCCAGAAGGGGAGAAAAAATGACTGTTCCTGAATGGCGACAGTGGGATGCTTTGTTTGTAGACGGCATACGGTTTCTCATTGTGTTGACCGCCTATTTTGTCATGCCGCTTGCTGTCGGATGGTTGCTCATCAACATATTAAGTGTTCTTTCGCTGGGAATCCCTTTAAATGTTGCCTATCTCCCGTTTTCAATCGCCCTCCTCCTCGCTCCCGCCTTTACATGCGTTGGATTGACTCGATTTTTAGATACGGATGATTGGCTCGCCCTCTTTGAGTTCAAGGAAATTGTCTCAAACGTTGTTAGTGCGAGAGAAATCCTTTTTGTCCCCTCACTCATTTTTGCAGCGATGCAATTTTTCCTATTTCCCTTATACGGAATATCTTTTTTTCTTGGATTTTTGTTCATTCTCCCTTATTACACTGCATATATTTCAAAAAAACGTTAAAGGAGAAATCTATGCCAACTTACAGTTACCTTTGCCAACACTGTGCCAAAGAAATAGAAATTTTTCACTCAATCATCGCCGAACCTGTTAAAGTGTGCCCAAATTGCAATCAGGAAAGCCTCATAAAACAAATCGGCAATGGCGCCCTCGTTTCTTTCAAAGGGTCTGGGTTTTATGAGACGGATTATAAGCGCCAACCTTCAAAGGAAAAATAAATTTGGGGGAAATTGCTTTTGGTCACCCAAAAGCCTTCCCCCAAGCCCCCTCCGAAAAGGAGTTTTTTATGTTTTTGTGCGGCAATAAAATTCTTTTGGAATTTTATTGCCGCACAAAAGCTTCTTTTTCTGGAAGCGCTTGAGGGGAATCCTGTGGCAAAGGGTTCGACGAGGGAAATGTGTAGTTATATTAAGATTTGATTATAGAAAAAGTGGATAAAGGATAAAACCCGTCCACCTTGCGCGAAATTAAAATCTATCGATTTTAATTTCGCGCAAATAACTCCTTTTCGAAAAGGGGTCTGGGGAAAACCGCTTTTAAGCGCTTAAAAGTGGTTTTCCCCAACATAAACTGAATTATAATAGCATGGGAATAAAATTTAGCATGTTGGGAAGCAGCAGTTCAGGGAACTGTGGCTTGGTAGAGACGGATTCGTGTAAGGTTCTGATTGATGCCGGGTTTTCCTGCAAGAGGATCTTGCAGATGCTTGATCAATTGAATGTCTCTATTCAATCGGTGGATGCTGTATTTTTTACCCACGAGCACACAGATCACACCCTTGGAATCAATGGACTTTCGAAGTTCGCGCATATCAAGTTCTTTGCGAATAGAGACACAGCAGATGCTATCCAACGTAAATTAACGAAAAAAATTGACTGGCAGCTGTTTGAAACAGGAGCTTCGTTTCCATTTAAAGAGCTTTTTGTAACGTCTTTCTCTATTCCCCATGATGCTTATGATCCCGTCGGTTTTGTTTTTAATGCGAAAGCAAACGAAGCCTTTTCTCCCCATTCAAGTCTTGCTTGGGTTACGGACCTTGGGCACCTTCCGAAATCGGTGTCTCTAAAAATACGTGAAGTCGATATCTTGGTAATCGAAGCCAATCACGATGTGACCTTGTTGCAAGCGGACACCAAGCGTCCATGGTCGGTCAAGCAACGCATCCTGGGCCGCCACGGTCACCTTTCAAACGAAACAACGTACGAATTACTCGCCTCCGCTTCCGACTCTCAATGGAAAAAAATTTACCTGGCTCACCTCAGTAAAGACTGTAACGACACTGCTCTCGTCTCAAAACTCTTCGGCTCCCTCCAAAAAAACGGCTCGCCGCTAGATATTATTGTTGTCGACCCCATTTAGAACGATGTTATTTTGGGGAAAAAACATTATTTCAGTTTTCGAGTTTGTTGGTCAGCGGATTCACCCTTCCTCACGTACGTTAGTACGCTCGGTCGCGTTCACCTTGCCCGCCTGCTCGAAATCCTGAACTAAAGTTTTTCAGCGAGGTTTTGGAGGTCTGAGCAAAAAAAGATTTGCCTCGTCCGCCTTCTCGAAAAATTGAACTGACGTTTTTCTGACACTCCTTTACACGAAAGGAGATCGTTGCGCAAAAGCAAAATCTATCGCTTTTCTTTGGAAAGCAAAAACCTTTCTTTTTTTGTGAAAAGAAAGGTTTTTGTATTTTTCAGAAAACCAGCCTTAAAGCTGGTTTTTAAAAGAAGAGGGAGGGTTAAGCACCATCTGACCCGATTGCATTTACGGGGCAACCTTCAAGGGCTTCATTGCATTCTGCAATTTCATCGTCAGTGGAAGGTTGTTTGCAAACGACGGAGTAACCGCCATCTTCGTTACGAACAAAAAAATCCGGGGCCATGTCCCTGCAAAGATCGCAGTCAATGCATTGATCATCAACGTAAAATTTACCTGGAACATTTTCCGGCCATTTATTGCTTTTATCTGCCATGCCACCCATTTTCTAAAATCATTACCCTTAGTCAAGAATTGTATTTATAGACAAATAAGATGTCCGAACCCCTTCAACGAAAAGCTCAAAATCAGGCCAACTGAATTCTTTGAATTTGGTTGGCTCGATAAAGCCAACTTTATTTATGTAAAGTTAAATTTATTGAGAATGGAGGTGCAATTAACTGTAAAACCATAAAAATGCTTTGTTTGACATAAAAAATAAATGAAAAGATTTTACATGAATAAGCTTATAAGAGGGAAACTTCTTATACTGTTTGATAAATTGGGGATAACGTATTCTGCGAGAAGAATAAAAGACGATAATATTCTCCTGAGTGAGTTGAAAAACAAATTAATCGAAGAAGCAAAAGAAGTTCACGGTTCATCAAATCACAAAGACTTATTAGAAGAATTAGCCGATGTAATGGAAGTAATCACGGCTATTATGAAGATAGAGAAAATTTCTCAGAAAGAGATAAAGACAGCCGCGCTCGACAAAAATAAAGTCAAGGGAGACTTCTTAAAAGAACGCCTATTTTGCGAATACGTTGATATCGCTGAAGAAAACCCTGCCATTAAATATTATCTAAATAACGAAAAATATAGCATAAGACTTTAAAGAAGAGAAAAGATGCCAAAACCTTTCTTTTCACAAGAAAAGAAAGGTTTTCGCGCTTTCCAAAGAAAAGCGATAGTGCGCGAACAAAAGACTACGCTTTTTTGTTCGCGCAAAGGCGAATCTTTTTTGCTCAGATCTCCAAAACCTCGCTGAAAAACTTTAGTTCAGGATTTCGAGCAGGCGGGCAAGGTGAACACGACCGAGCGTACTAACGTACGTGAGGAAGTGTGAATCCGCTGCCCAACACACTCGAAAACTGAAATAAAGTTTTTTCTAAGGAACGTTTTTGGCAAAGTCAAAGAGAAGGGCGTCGAAGGTTTTGGCCTCTGGGTTGGGTTGGGGGGCGGTGACACCTTCGACGTCAGTGATGCGGTTGAAGACGACCTTCATGAATGGTGAGATGGGATATTCCTTATAAATTTCTCTTTTGAAAGATTTGTCGATTTTGTTAGTGATGGGGCTTTCGAAGGATGCCACGCATTCGTGAGTTAGGACAGTAAGGGGATTTTTCCTTTCTAGGAGGAATTTTACAGATTGTTTGAATTTTTCTGCTTTTAGTGCGGGAATCGAGGCTATTCCATAAGAGGCAAACAGATAACTATAGTTGCTCATAATGACGAAATTCTTGTCATTTCTGTGTGCTTTTGCAAATTCGATGGAACCTTCTAGCTCCTCTAAGATGGGGCTATGGTTGTAAAGTTGGCTGGTTGAGTTGGGGAGTGTGAATCCAACGAGGAAAATACCTATAACCCAGCAGAAACCGATGGACAGATAGGAATTTTTATAGCAGTGAAAGAAAAACCATATGATCAGGGCGACCAGAGGGAAGTATAGGGGGAGAGAAAGACGGCGAACGATCACATTATCAATGTCTAAGAAGTAGCAGAGCAACAACATCAAATGCGGGAAAAATCCTAGGAAAACAAAGAATGAAAGCACTTTTTCGATTATCGTGATTTCGCGCAGTTTTTTGAGATTTTTGATGATGTAGACAATAAAAAATAAAAGCGCAATAAATCCAGGAACTGCAATCAGCAGCGAATTGGTAGAATCGCAGTCGAAATCGAAAAAGTATTTGATTGCCAGCGGGTAATGTTCTTTTATGAATTTGAGGTCAAAGGGTGATTGTTCTTTGGGTAATTCCAGCATTTGCCAGTGATTCCTGTCCAAAATAAATGTCTTATGAATCCAAAGGTAAGGAATCATGAAAATCGGTGTTAGAAATAGCGGCCAAGTCAAAATAGGTTTTTTATCTTTGATCCAACCCAATAAAATAAAAATGCAAACGGGTAACCAATACAAGACGCTCTCATACCGCACATTGGATAAAATAACAGTCGACAGACATAAGGCTGATAGGGTGACCTTGTTAGGCGTTTTTAGATAAAAAATGCTTAGTAGAAAAACAAGAGCCAGGAACGTGAGGTTCATTAATTCGAATCCCGCGCCATTGCTCGTGCTGGTCAACAACGGTAGCGAAGTAAATAATAGAACCGATGGAATCCCTCCTGCATGCTCAGCCATTGTATATCCGCACGCATAGGCAATTACGATAAAGAAAATGGTGAAGATGAAATTCAGAACAAAAGCGTTTTCGGGGCGATATCCAATTGTGTCGTGTAGCAAGGACACAAAGAACGGAAACATCAAGGGTCGCTTATCTACCCCGCCATTGAGAATACAAAACGTATTATTGAGGTAATGGCAGCGCCCTGGCAACACTACTTGGCGGTTCACGTGCATCCCCATCGATGTTGCAACAAGGACAGGTTCATCCATTACGATCTTAAACCCCGTTCTTTCGTGCGTCCGTATAAAAATAATGCTGGCAATTATTGTGATCAGCGACGGAATAAACCGAATCCATGCCCGCCGGTCTAGCAAAAATACCTTTAAGATGTGCGGCTTAACCCATCGATAGATACAAAAAAAGAAACAAGCAACGGCCGCAAACGTAAACCAATATCCGCTCATTTTCGCGTACTCTACGCACGTTTTGGCTTCAAATGCAAAATTCCCAAAAAATAAAGCATGTATCGATATCGCTACCAGCAGGGATAATAATAAGATGTTTCGCCTATTCATGTTAGAGTAAGGTAAGGTAAAGCAAGGTTTCTTTGTTGGAAGAAGCTTAAGAGAACAAAAGGCAACAATCTGTCGCGCAGGTAAAATTTTTACAAAAATTCACATGCACGCAAGGCTTTCTTCTGCATCCTTCTGAGAAAGTTGGGTTTTTTTAGATAACCTTACTCTTCGTCGGTCTTGGATTTTCCTTTGGGAAATCGCGAACTCCTTTTCTTTCAAAGTATAGTGAAATGCATTGACAGTCGAGACGCTTTTGCGGTTCCACTCGAAAGATCCAATTGCCAAATCGTTGGTTTTTCTTGGGACGGTTGAGGAAACCCTTCTTTTTTACCTCAAAAAGAAGGGCTTCCGCGTATCTATTCTCAATGCTATTAACTATAATTAATCATGAAATGCCGTTTTCTCCAATTCCCTTCCAAAAAGAAGTACTTGCGCGAGAGTAAAATTTGTAAAATTTTACTCTCGCGCAAAAACGCAGAAAACTCTTTTTCGGAGAGGGATTGGGCCGGGGGGGAATGCTTTTGCAAAAAGAGATTATTTTAAGTTTCGGGTTCGTTGGGCAGCGGATTCACATTCGGTCATGTACCAATGTACACTCCGTCGCGTTCACCTTGCCCGCCTGCCCGAACTATTAAAATAATCTCTTTTTGGGTGACCAAAAGCAGTTCCCCCAATAAAAAAGTTGAAGTTCAGGAGAAGAAAAGTAGGATGGGGGCATTTTATGATATATGATTTAGTGGTAATCGGAGGGGGGCCCGCGGGTTATGCGGCGGCAATTAGAGCTGCGCAGTTGGGTAAGCGCGTCGCTTGTGTAGAGAAAGAAAGGGTAGGGGGCACTTGCTTGAATTGGGGATGCATTCCAACCAAGGCCCTCATTAAAAGTGCTGGATTTTTTTCAGAAATCAAAAACTCCGCTACGTACGGTGTTCTTTGTGATAACCCGCGAATCGATTTTTCAAAAATCATGGAGAGATCGCGTCGCGTTGTAGATACGATGGCGCGTGGGATCGAGTTTCTTTTCAAAAAAAATAAAATTGATTATTTTATTGGTGTTGGGCAAGTCGTTGCAAACGAAAGGGTTGATATCATTGATGGCCGGGATAAAGGTACGTCTCTTACAACTTCAAAGGTGTTGATCGCTACAGGTTGCAAGGCTCGAGAGCTCTCTGATTTGCCTGTCGATGGGGCCAGGGTCTTGACTTCAAGAGAAGCCCTCGATTTGAAAACGTTACCCAAATCGATCCTCGTTTTAGGCGCAGGAGCCATCGGTGTTGAATTTGCGTATGCTTTTAACGCCCTCGGAACAAAAGTGACATTGATCGAAAAAATGTCACAAATTATGCCTCAAGAAGATGCTGAGGTTTCCGCAGCTGCGGCCCGCTCCCTCCAGAGACAAGGCATCTGTATTCTCACAAATGCAACGCTGGAAAATATCCAAATTCTACCAGGCGGCATTCGCGGAGAAGTCGTTCAAGAGGGAAAACGAACCTCTCTCGAGAATGACCATCTTTTAGTGGCCATTGGCGTAGTCCCTCAGCTTGAAGGTTTACTGCCTGCCCACATCAGCCTAGAGCTGGACCGCGGCTTTATTAAAGTCAATGAAAGGTACGAGACAAGTATTCCTAATATCTATGCAGCAGGCGATATCATCGGTCCCCCATGGCTAGCCCACGTTGCCACTTTCGAAGCCATTCAAGCCATCGATTGCATTTATAATCAAGAAACACCTCGCAAATTAATAAATGTCCCCTGCTGCACCTATTGCCAACCTCAAATCGGTAGCGTTGGTATCACAGAGCAGCAAGCTAAAACCCTTGGAATCAAATATAAAATAGGGAAATTCCCCTTCCTGGCCTCAGGGAAAGCGGTTGTTGAGGATAAAGCTGAGGGCTTTGTAAAACTCGTTGTCGATTCCGAAAATAATAAAATTTTAGGAGTCCATATAATAGGCAGCGATGCGACGGAAATGATCGCCGAATACGTCCTCGCCATGGACCTCGGAGCAACCCCAGAGTCCGTCCTCCAATCCATCCACGCCCATCCCACTCTTTCCGAAGCCAATGCCGAATCCGCAGCGGTAGTATTGGGGAAGGCCATTAATCTCTAAAGAGAAAGAAGTTATTTTAAGTTTCGAGTGTGTTGGACATCAGACTCACATTCGGTCACGTACGTATGTACGCTCCCTCATGTTCGCTTCGTCCGCCTGCTCGAAAACTTAAACTAACATCTTTCTGCGGATTATTGAAAAGAGGATAAAAGTGTGTTCACCTTGTCCGCCTGCTCAAAATCCTGAACTAAAGTATTTCAGCGGGGTTTTGGAGATCTGAGTAAAAAAGATTCGCCTTGGTCCACATGCCAAAACGTTAAACCGATTTCATCAATCCTCTTCCAAAAGAAGACCTTGCGCGGATATAAATTCCGAAAGGAATTTATATCCGCGCAAATACCTCCTTTTCGGAAAGGGGCTTGGGGAAAACCGCTTTTGGGGGACCAAAAGCAGTTTTCCCCAAAAATTCTCAAACCAAAATGAAAAAACGCATATTAGTCATAGGGGGTGGGGTTACGGGGCTTTGCGCGGCTTACGCGGAGAGGAAGCGAGGGCACGGAGTTACACTGATCGAGAGGGGGTCATTGCCTGGCGGGCATATCCGTACGCATGAGGAGAATGGGTTTTTGGCGGAGGAGGGGCCTTCTTCTATTTTAGTCAAGGACAAGAAAGTTTTGAGATTTTTTGAGGAAATTGGGCTCAGTGGTGAGCTCGTTGATGCGCTTCCGTTCGCAAAAGAGCGTTTCATTGTGCGGAATGGACGTCCGCTGCCAGCGCCACGGTCTCCTTTGTCGTTTGTTTCCTCCGGGGTTTTGTCCCTTAGAGGGAAATTGCGTGTTTTTCTAGAACCTTTTATTGGGAAAGGAATTAATGCGGATGAATCCTTGTCTAGCTTTGTCAATCGGCGGCTGGGTGGTGAGTTTTTGGATTATTTAATCAACCCTTTTGTGTCTGGGATTTATGCGGGTTGCCCGCAAAAGTTGTCGGTCAAATATGCATTTCCAAAACTCTATAACCTGGAGCAGCGTCATGGTTCGCTTATTCTGGGGACTTTTCACTATTTAAAAAATAAATCAGCAGATACCCTTTTGCGGTCGAGATTGATTTCGTTTCGATCCGGAATGCAGTCTTTGCCACTTAGGTTAGCAGAGGTTTTAAAAGAGAATCTCTTTTTTAACGCAACACCTTCCTCTATTCGGCAAATAAACGGGCGTTGGTCTGTTTCGTGGGGACATTATCAAAAGGAATTTGATCAAATCATTCTTTGCGTTCCCTGTCATGCCCTTCTGGAATTGCCTTTTGAGCCGCATATCAGCACTCTATTCTCTCCCCTACAAGATTGCCACTATGCACCTGTTTCTGTTGTTACTTGCGGTTTTGAAAAAATGAAAGTTCCGCACCGCCTCAACGGATTTGGCATGCTCGTTCCAGAAAAAGAAAAGCTTTCGATACTAGGCACTTTGTTCTCGTCATCTCTCTTTCCGAGTCGTGCCCCTCATGGGTCTGTTACCCTATCTACCTATATTGGGGGTGCAAGGTCCCCCTCCCTAGCCAGCCTTTCCAATGACGCCCTCCTTTCCCTTACCCTTCAATCCCTTCAATCCTTACTTGGTATTTCAGCAAACCCCGTATTCACGCATATCAGCCGATCTCCCAAAGCTATTCCTCAATATGAGATCGGTTACAAAAACATTCTCAACACCATCGACTCCATCGAAAAGGCAATCCCATCCCTCTTCATCCGCGGCAACTTCCGCCACGGCATATCCACCTGTCAGTGTATTCAGGCATCTTTGGAGCTGTCTCTCTAAAAGCAGTTTCTGCAATAGGAAAACGATTTCCTGGGTATGCCTAAATTGTGTCATTATTTTCTGAAATAGCTATAGTTTCTGTTTTTTTAGTTTGCAATAAACGTATTTTGTTCCAAACCTCTGCTTCCTATGAAAAAAATATTATTGCTGTTAAGTCTTCTCGGTTTGGTTTCCTCTTTATCGGGAAACATTTTTGTTACAGTTTTAGGTGTGAATTCGGCTGAAACCGTTTGTGAGTATCCGACTCTTGATGAGGCAATTGATAATGCTGTAAGATTTATGTCTCAGCCGGAAAATCGTCTCATCACTCTCTGTCTTTCAGGCTTAGATGAAATTAGTCATGTTACTGACGCACAAAGACAACGTGTTTTTGGTATCTTTGGAAGTGAATTGATGGAGACTGGCTATCTAAATGAGTCAGGGCAATTTGTAGTCAACTGTCTTGTCGCTTCGAAGCATCTTGCTCGTGTTGCTGCCCAAGCTCCAATGGGTATTTTTACTCGCATTAAAGAAGTCAATGGGCAGAGGACGGAGACTACACAGACTGTTACTTCAGCAGAGGAAGGTCTTAAATTGTTTTTGGCAGACAAAGGTATTTCTGATGAATCTATTAAACGCTTGTTCCCTCATTAGTCTTTGAAAAAGTAGGCGAGAGTCGGATAGTAAAAACTATCGACAAGGTAGGCTGCTTTTATGCTGATTTTTGAGGAAGGGGGGAGTACCTCCCATTTGGCGCTTAAAGTCTTACAGACTTTAAGCGCCAAATCATTGTTTTTTGGAAGGTACGGAAACTTTTTTGAGGTAAGAGAAGAAAGGGCTTCCCTCGGAAAGCATCCGTTCAACATTTTAAGGCTGATGTCCAACGAACTCGAAAACTGAAATAACATCTTTCTGCGGGGTTTTATTCTTTTATGCGCAGAGAGAGAATGAGTAGGGAGAGCGGAATGAGAAGGGAACAAATGATAGCGGGGATGTAGCTGTTGGTGAGTTCTTTTGACATTCCGTAAAGTAGTGGAGCGCAAGCGCTTAATAAAACGGTTGTGGCGAGAGAAAAGCCATTAATGCTGCCAAGGTGGCTGCGGCCAAATAGGCGTATCCATGAAATGCTTTTTAGAATGGCGTAACAACTCCATATAATTCCGTTGCTTGCAATGTAAAGGCGCATCCCCCAGGGTGAATTTAAGGAGAGGATCCCTATAAGAGATAAAACAAGGCAGGAGCCCATGATAATAAAAATATTTTTCAGAGAAGTTCGGTCAGAAAGCCAGCCCATTACAAAATTCGAGGCGATCGTAACAAAAGCCATTGGAATATAGGCTTTAAAAATGGTCGCGGGATCGATTCCAAATTCGTGCGCAATAGAAGCCAAATTGAGAGAAAGTCCTGAAGAAATGGCGGAAGCAGCCGCAATCCCTAGGTTGA
>MIDO01000122.1:0-2157 GCA_001831055.1 Verrucomicrobia bacterium GWC2_42_7
ATTTCGTTTTGGGGCGATTTCTCATCCATCGCATAATAAAAACCGTAAGATTTTGATTATGCGATTATTAAAAGTGTTTCTTGGGAAGATGCGGAAACCTTTCTTTCTTCAGAAAGAAGGGTTTCCGCGTATCTATTCTCAATGCTATTAACTATAATTATAAAGGCCTCTGTTTTTTATAATCTTTCCATTTTTTGATCATCGTTCTAAGCTGACCCAATGAGAGGTGCGGGCGTGCACGGCAGCTTTTTTGCCATATTTCCATGGTGACCTCCCTATTTGCGGTCGATCCATACTGTTGTCTGTAAAAATCATTTTCGTCAAATAGGGTCTTATCTTCAGGTTTTGCCAGAGGACTATGCATGCCCTGAGCATATGAATCACCTACCAAGATATAAGGCTTTTGCCTGTAAACAGGTAAGGAATTTGACTGCTCGCTGTTCCATTCGATAGGAGCACTCCACCTATCTGTATTACTATCTAATAAATTTAGCATGATGGCAGATACTTGACCACCCTGCTTCAGTTTCTGTAAAATAGGGAGCTCTATTTCCCAAAAATAGTTACCACTTTTCATCCCTACAGGCTCTGATTTTTTGTCACTTGAAATGTAAACATTTACAACTCCACTTGCCTGCGTAGCTAAAATAGCACATGTCGCTAATTGGGCCATGTAAACATTTATGCCCTCGTACTGTTGAATTACCCTTGAAGTTGCAAACAGAAAGCAAAACACCGGAGTCATTAAGTCAGTACGAGCAAGAGGCCTTTCTCTATTCTCCATATATTTTCTAGCATCATAACCAGACCAAAAAGATAACCCTCCAATAGGAGAATATAATAAATCCCGCTGTAAGTTCTCAATCAACTCCTTAAAACGTAGAGCATTGTCAGTCCATCTTCCCTCTATCATAGAATCAAGGTCGCTTTTTTCGATAGCTAACAGGTATCCGATAATCCGTGCAACGATGTCGTCAGAACCTAACAGTTGCGAAACCGTATAGCGATCTGCTTTATATCTATATTTTTTTGAACCTTCTGTGCCAAAGGCTAATAATTTCTGCCTTTGCTGTTCTTGTCTTTCGTCCGGTAACCCAAAATAGATATAAGAAGAAGAACCAAAACAAGAGTCAAAATTGCCGCAGGTGCACTCATCGCCAGGGTGACGACAGCAAGAACAGGAACGACCGCAGGTTTCATATATGCGATAGATCGTGTCCGCACTAACGGACTGTTCTGCATGAACAGAAAAACACCCCAATAAGTACATGGAATAGAAAGTGATATACTTCTTTAATACTGAGTCCATATGTTTAAAGGCTGACAAACAGATACAAATATTCACCAACTGTCAATACAAAAAATAAAAAATATCAAAAAACTAAGAACACCCGAGAAAAGCACCTTGAGGTAAATGGCCCTTATATTTGTGCACACATGCAAAAATATAGTGATTGCTATTATTATTATTGATTAATAGGTTATATTTTTTCAAAAAAAATCCTCATCCAGGATTCGCGTTTTAATGGGAAAAGGAATTTTTTCGCGCACCCCTATTAAAACAAATTCCAAGATTCGAAGAAAAGGAAAAATAACCAGAGGACAAGAAAAGTAATGGGGATTTTTACCAAAACGAGCGTTTTTATAAAATTCCATTCGAAGGACTCGTATTTGCCAAATGAGTTTTTATCAAAAGAATTATAATTAGCAAAAACATCGGATTTCCTCTTGGAATTATCAAAATAATAAGAATAACACCGTTTTTTTAAACGCCTCTTGCGATAAAAAGAGAAAATCTTAAAAAGCCAACGATACATAAAGATGTAAAAGGCTGGCTGCCCGGCAAGGATTCGAACCTCGACAAACTGAACCAAAATCAGCTGTGCTACCGTTACACCACCAGGCAATTAAACAATATGCAACTCAATCTAAAAAATTCATCCTCTCCGTCAAGCTTTGTTTGCTTTTTATTTTTATTTTTGAGGGAACTGCTCTTGGTCCCCCAAAAAATGCTTTTCATTTTAGATTTGCATTTCTTTCAGGGGCATGCCAAGATGAAGCCCCGTATGGAAAGCATAACAAATTTTTCTGAATGTCAGGTTGGGTTTAAGCAAAGCAAGGGCTGGGAAGCTGAAGCGAGTACAGAAAGCAAGGCTG